>JAJYHU010000213.1 GCA_021784615.1 Acidobacteriota bacterium
TCACGTTTGGGTTGGTAGCCGCAAGCGCTCTCGACTCTCTGACATATCGCGTCGAAGAATTCGTTGGGTAGGTCGTCGGGCTGATCCAAAAGCTCAGCCCAGACCTTCGGCAAGACTTCGCCTGTCTTGTGCAATCCAACGTTGTCATCCAATATCTTATTCGCCCGACGAATGGTGCTGCCATCGACGACAGATCCTTTCGAGAGGAATTCCTTGAGGTGTTCCGCGGCAGAGGATGGCTCCTGTTTCGTGATATCCACCGCAAAAAACTTCCTTTCCTTCCAGGATCCTTGCTTGAGCGGAAGGTAAAACCACCATTCCATACCATTCGTCAGAACGGCAAGGGGCACTCCGCGGCGAAACGAATACCCAAGGAGTTGCTCCTCGCGCTGCTCAAGGTTGTCACCTCCTTTCTTCACCTCAATGAGGACCTGCTCGCATCCTTGATGCTTGAGGCAGTAGTCCACTCTCTTGCCTTCAATTGGAAATTCAGGGCAGACTTCGTGGGGGTTTTCCGTGTTCCATCCCAGATGCGTCAGGATCGGATTTATCACCGTTTGTCGAACGGCCTCCTCGTTAGCTCCTTCAAGAGCCTCTTCGTCGCCACGAACGCGGATGAGAAGTGCTTCCAGCGACTCTGTCATATTTTTCTCCTCTCGGTGTCGACGCCTGCATCAGTTTCCAATGAACCAACAATGTACCCGGAATTTCCATTATCGACCTGCGGCTCAACCGATAACATATACCTGACCGCCACCGAACGCAATTGTCGGTCGGGTTTGCAGTGATAGGTTACCCTGCGCGGGGAGAAGCAGATTCCTCGCTTCGCTCGGAATGACGAGTGTAGGGCGCTGGATGACGCCGCGCGGGTGGCTCTTCAACAACCTGCCAGGCGCCCGCCTGGGGTTCCTTTCTTCTTAATCCACCTCCTCCGAGCAGCCCACGCCCTCTGAACTTTTGCCTCGCCGGATTCGTAAATCGACATGGAACTTGTCGGGTTAGGGGAGTTGGGCGCATGATGAAGAGGGGAACGAGGAAAACGCGGGGGCGGTGGAATGAATCTAAGTGTCTTATGGCTTTAGGGGCTTCCTGCTTAGCATTCTCAACAAGCGCTTTCGCGGCCGAAGGCCGTTTTGACCGAATCCTGCCCGTGAGCGGCCCGGTTGAAGTTGTTATCCGGACGGGCGCCGGAACCCTTACCGTCAGCGGGGGAAACGAATCCAGCGTTCATGTGCGCGCCACCATCCGGGCGCAGGCCGGGTTGTTCTCAGGCGAGGAAGCCGAGAAAAGGGTCCGAGACCTTGAGATCCGGCCTCCCGTTGAACAGCACGGCAACACCATTACCCTCGGCGGCATAACGGAGCCGAGCCTCCAGCGCAACATCTCCATCAGCTATGACCTGCTGGTTCCTGCCGCCACGCGCTTGAAATCCAAAACCGGTTCCGGCAATCAAACCATCAAGGGCATTTGGGGGCCGCTTGAAGTTTCAGCGGGCTCAGGCAGCGTCACGGCTTCAAACATCGGCGGCATCGTCGAGGCATCTGCGGGCAGCGGGAAAATTCGCCTGGAAGCCATCGAGGGAAAAGTTCAAGCCTCGACGGGCAGCGGCGGGATCGAGGCTTCAGGCATCGGCGGCGGCTTTCAAGCTTCCACGGGCAGCGGAGACGTGATTCTCGATCAAGCGGCGGCCGGCGCCCGCGTGGCCAGCGCTTCGGGAAACATTGCGCTAAGAAATGTTCGCGGGCCTGTCCGGGCAAAAACCGCCGCCGGCTCGATTTCCGCTGAAGGCGGCGGCCGTGAGCCCTGGCGCCTGGAGACGGTTTCCGGTAGCGTCAGCGTGCGAGTCCC
This sequence comes from Acidobacteriota bacterium, assembly GCA_021784615.1. Lineage (GTDB taxonomy): Bacteria > Acidobacteriota > Terriglobia > UBA7540 > UBA7540 > JAMCXS01. The sequence continues at coordinate 1,849 of JAJYHU010000213.1, forward strand.
GCTGGATTTGGGATTCGATCTCCACGCGCATTCCGTTTCCGGAAGCATTTCCACCAACCGGCCGCTGACCCTGCAAGGAACCGCTCATCACCGGGAAACAACAGGAAAAGCCGGGAATGGCGGCTTTCTTCTCGATGTGAGCACGGTCTCCGGCAACGTCCATATTGACTGGCTGGCGGTTTCGAAAGCTCTCTCGCACCCTTGAGTGCCCGCTTTTGAATTTTCAGTGCGTTCCCGTTTTCCGGCCCGGCGCCACCGGCTTTTTCCATCTGCAGCCCTGCGAATTTGACAGCCGCGAGTTCGCAGCGTAGCATTTTTCCTATGAACATCGGTAGGCATGAACACGGAGAGATCGAGGTGGAGTGCCCCTCGTGCGGGGCCTGTCTGAAGATTGACGTGGCGCTGGGCAAAGTGATCGGCCACGAGCTTCCACCCCGGCGCACCGAGACCCGAAGCCTCGACCAGGCGAGCCAGGTGCTTGAAAAAGAGCAGGCCCGCCGCGAGGCGCTTTTCCAAAAAAGCACGGAAGCTGAGAAAACCAAGCCCGACCTTCTGCAGCGAAAATTCGAGGAGGCCCTCCGGAAATCCAAAGATGAACCGGCCACGCCGCCTTTCCGCGATATCGATCTTGACTAGAGGGTTGGAACCCAAGTTTCGTTGTTGGTTATTGAAGGCCGGGAAAGAGCGTTTCTGAATCCTTTTGTCTGCGCGTTGAACCCTTCCGAAAAGCTGTGTTAGGATGCAGCCTTGCTCCGACCCTTGGAAAACCCGAAAAGGGAATTGCTGAAACCCCGAGGAGTTCCTAGTGAAAACATACGACGGTGAGAATATCCGCAATGTTGTCCTTTTGGGCCACGCTGACACGGGAAAGACTCAGCTCGCTTCCGCTCTGCTTTACACGGCGGGAATGGTCAACCGCCTGGGCAAAGTCGACGACGGCTCTTCCATCACGGATTACGACGAGGAGGAGATCAAGCACGGATTTTCGATCAGCGCGGCGCTCGCGTACGCGGAGTGGAACGGCGTCAAGATAAATGTGATCGACACGCCCGGCTTTAATATTTTCCTCCACGAAGCCGAGGCGGCGCTCGCGGCCGCGGACTCGGCGCTGCTGCTGGTTCACGCCGTCAGTGGCATTGAGGTGCAAACGGAGAAAACCTGGGGCTTTTGCCAAAAGGCCAATCTGCCCCGCGCTCTGGTGATCAACCAGATGGACCGCGACCGGGCTGGCTTCAAGAGAACCCTTGAGGCTTTGAGCAACGCTTTGGGGCGGTCGGTTATTCCCGTCCAACTGCCCATCGGAGAGGAAAAGGATTTTCGCGGCGTCGTTGATCTGGTTAGGATGCGCGCCGAGCTTTACGAAGCGGACGGGTCGGGAAAAGCCAGGGACGCCGACATTCCCGCGGAGATGCAGGAAGCCTCTACCGAGGCCCATGAAGCTTTGGTGGAGATGGTGGCGGAAGGCAATGACCAGCTTCTCGAAGAATTTTTCGATAAAGGCACCATCCCGATTGAAGACCTGGCACCGGGGCTCCGGCAGGCGATTGCGGAGAATCGCCTGACTCCCGTCCTTGTCTCCGCCGGCCTTCCCAGTATTGGAACTGAAAGCTTGCTCCGGTTTGTCGCCGATTACCTGCCTTCGGCGGTGGCCCGGGGGAGTGTCGAAGGCGTTGATCCGGCAAGCGGAGAGAAAGCCGCGCGGCGGATGGCCAACGGCGAGCCCGCTTCCGCTTTCGTCTTCAAGACGGTCGCGGACCCTTTTGCCGGACGGCTCACCTACTTCAAAGTGATGTCCGGGGTAGTCAAAACCGAGGCCATGCTGGTGAACTACAACCGCAGCGCCACCGAGCGGCTGGCTCATGTCGGGATTCCGCAAGGCAAATCTCAGAACCCAGTTCCGGAGCTTCGCGCAGGCGACATCGGCGTGGTGGCAAAGCTCAAGGAGACCCTGACCGGCGACACCCTTGGCGACAAGCAAGCCCCCATTCTTTATCCCCCCGTCAAATTGGCTGAGCCCGCCATTTCCTTTGCTATTGAGCCAAAGTCCCGGGGCGATGAAGACAAGCTCTCCACGGCGATCCACCGGATGCTCGAAGAGGACTTGCTGCTGCGCTTTTCGCGGGACGAACAGACCAAGGAATTCCTGCTCTCGGGTTCGGGACAGCAGCACGTGGAAATTGCGGTTTCAAAACTCAAGCGCCGCTACAACGTTGAAGTCACGCTGAAAGCGCCCAAGATTCCTTATCGTGAAACGATCCGCGGCAAGGCCGACGCCCAGGGCAAATATAAAAAGCAGACCGGCGGCCACGGGCAATACGGCGATTGCAAAATCAAGATGGAGCCGCTCGCAAGGGGCGAAGGGTTTGAGTTCGTCAACGACATTTTTGGCGGCGCCATCCCCAAGAATTACATTCCGGCGGTGGAAAAAGGCATTCAGGAATCCGCCGCGCGCGGCTACCTGGCGGGTTATCCCGTCGTGGATTTTCGCGTGATTCTCTATGACGGCTCCTACCACGACGTCGATTCTTCCGAAATGGCTTTCAAGATTGCCGGGTCGATGGGTTTCAAGAAGTGCATGGAGCAGGCCAAGCCCTGCCTGCTGGAGCCGATCATGATGGCTGAGATTACGGTCCCTGAAAACTATTCCGGCGACATCATGGGCAACCTGACCGGCCGCCGCGGGCGGATTCAGGGCATGGAGCCGAAAGGCCAATCTACGGTGGTCAAGGCCCAAGTTCCTCTTGCGGAGATGCTGACTTACGCTTCCGACCTGACCTCCATGACGCAGGGTCGCGGAACCTATTCCATGGAGTTCTCCCATTACGACGTTGTTCCGCAGCAGATCGCCGACAAGATCATCTCCGACGCCAGGGAGCGGGGCCACGGCAAGGAAGAAGAGGAGTAAGGGTGTTTGCCGTTGGCGCTCGAGCTGCCGCAGCATGATCAAGCGGCAAGGAAGCGCAGGAAGACATGAGAAAATTCGCCTTGTTGCCGGTTTTTTTCCTGGTGTGGCCTATCATCCTCGGTGCCGCCGCGCCTGCCAAAAGGATTCCCATCCTGCTCGACACCGATATCGGCACGGATATCGACGACGCCTTCGCTTTGGCCCTGGTGGTGAAGAGTCCCGAGTTTGATCTGCTGGGCGTCACCACGGTTTCCGGCGATACGCACGCGCGGGCGCGCCTTGCGGCCAAGTTGTTGTGGGAAGCGGGCGACCGTTCGGTTCCGGTTGCGGCAGGCGAGCCCAGCAGGCCGCTGCCCATGGAGCAGACGCGCTGGGCCGATGGATTCCGAAGCCCGCAGCTGCGCTCAATCAACGCCGCAACCTTCCTGGACCAGGTTCTGCGGCGCCGCGTGGAGAAAACCACGCTCATCGCCATTGGCCCGCTGACGAACATCGCCGCGCTTCTCACTAAGGACCCGCATATCAAGGAGAAGATCAAGCAGATTGTTCTGATGGGCGGATCGATCGCGCACGGCTATGGCGACGATCTGAATCCCGTTGCGGAATACAACATTGCCTCGGACCCCACGGCGGCCCAGAAAGTTTTCAGCTCCGGAGTGCCCATCCTGATGGCGCCGCTTGACGTGACGGCGATGCTCCAGCTCCACCGTCCCGACCGCCATCGCGTTTTCACCCAACTCACTCCTCTCACCAATAGCCTGACGATTCTTTATGAGCTCTGGAACCAGAGCACGCCCACCCTGTTCGATCCCATGGCCGTGGCCATGGTGCTTGACCCGAGCCTCTGTGAAACCGAGCCGCTGGCCGTGGAAGTGGATGCGAACGGATTTACGCGCGCGGCCCAGGGAAAGCCTCCGAACGCCCAGGTCGCCCTGCACACCAATCCCTCTAGTTTTTTTGACTTCTACCTCAAGCGCGTGGCGCCGTAACCTGCGGCGCACCCTCGCCGGTGGGCTGGGTTCCGCCGTTCTTCGATTCGCGCGCGGCAATGCGCGGCCGACGCATTTGCGCCGCCGGGTGTCCCGTGGCCGGCTGTTTCAACGATAGGCTCCCACGGCATGACTTCATCTTGTATAATCGACCGGCCCGGTAGAAGGGATCGTTGCACTCTGGGCCAATCAGCCGATTGAAGGCGGGCGGCAAGAAGGGGTGCGATGCCGACATCAATTTTTCCGCGCGCCTGGGATCGCATCTCCATTTCCATGGCAGCGATACAAAGACGCGAAGAGGAGACTATGCAAACCTCCAAGGGCTTCAAACTCCGGCCGGCAAGCTACAACCTTTTTTTGAAGCTGGTGGCTGGGCTGGGAGGACT
>JAJYHU010000312.1 GCA_021784615.1 Acidobacteriota bacterium
TGAGCGCCCAGGCATTTTTCCCAACCGCCAGAGAGTTTACATCACAGATCAGCGATCTAATCGGGAATTGGTTTTTCCGCTCCCGCGCTCGTGAGCATCCCCGCCGGCCTTCAACTGAGCCCTTCGAGGGCAGTTGTTGTCTCCTGGGGTTCCGGGAGCATCCGATGGGCCGTAAAACCCTTATTCGATCCCGCATCGATTTTGAAGCTGGCGCACATTTGAGGATCCGCAGGTGGGATCCCAAATGGAAAGGCCGCCTAAAATTCCAGGCCCGCCTCGCGCAAATCACTTTCAAGCTGTTCAGCGTTTTCAAAATGCAACGTTCGCAAGCCGGAGCGGCCCGCGCATTCCAGGTTCAGTTCCCTGTCGTCGATAAACATGCACTCTTCCGGCGCGTGTTGGCTCAAATCGAGCGCCAGCCGGAAAATCTCGTCATCGGGCTTTTTAACGCCCAGGAAGCAGGAACTGAAGAAAACGTTAAAATATTTCCGCAATGCGAAATGGTCAATGCGATAGCGGTTGAGCTCTCTCGATTCGTTATTCAAGGTCCCCAGCAGATACTTTCCGGCGCGCGCCAGCCGTCCCAGCAAATCGAGCGTCCCTTCGATGGGCTTCGACTGGGCGAACATGTACGCCTGAAAGTCCTCTTTCCCGAAATCGCGCGAACGGTAGAAGATAGTTCGCTCGAGATAGCGATCCAGCGACAATCGTCCCGTCTCAAACCTGGTCGCCAAAAGTTCGTGCCGGTCTTCGAAATCCTCCCAATCCAGCTTGAAAGCTTCCACTGCCCGCCGGCGAGCGCGCCGGTCCCAGCCATTGGTCAACAGAACCCCGCCCACGTCCCAGAACAACGCTTTGATTTCTGCCATTCAAGTCCTCCTCTTTCCCCCACTATGTTCGCACAAAAATTTCATCCATGCGCGCTTGATGCCGCCGTTTGGCATGGCAAACTCGCTGGCATCCCGGCCGGCAACCTTTTGCGCTTTCCTGGTTCAAAGTTTGCGAGAGACCTGTACAATACAGGATGGTGCTGTCCGAAGGACGGGCGTACGCCCGGCGTCGAGAGGTGAGAGCAAATTGAGACCATTATCAAAGGCGTCTACGTTACTGCTGATGAATCTCGTGATTCTTTGCGTTGCCGTGACTTTTATTCCTATGGCGGCTTCAGCGGCTGGCCCGGCGCCGGAAAATTCCCGCCAGGCCCAAACGGCTTCCGGAACCGAAGACCTTAAGAATCCCGATCCCAAAATAAGGATCAAGACCGCGCGGGAACTTGGGCAGACCGGCAGCCCATCGGTCGTTCCGGCGCTCGCCGCCGCTCTCAGCGATCCCAACCCCAAGGTGCGGCGGGAAGTCGTGATTGCGCTTGCCTCGATTCGCGTCTCGCAATCGCTTGACGCGCTGATCGGCGCCACCACCGACAGCGACGAAGAAGTTCGCTGGCTGGCCATCAAAGGCATTGAAGGCTATTACACGGGCCAGACGCCCAAGAGCAGCGCGGGCTTTATGGGCTTCATGGGGAAGCAATATCGCAGCGTCAAACGTCAATTTATTCAGAACACGCTTGAAGTTCCTCCCGGAACGGCGGTCGACATTCGCGCCATCGCCGCGCTTGACCGCGCCATGATGGACAACCGATACCCCAAAGCCCAGCTTGAAGCAACCCGCGCCCTGGGGGTTCTGCGCGCCCGGCCGGCCGTCACGGACCTCGTGGCCACGGCGCACTCGCAAGACTCCGACCTCGCCCGCCAGGCTCTCAACTCGCTCGCCGCGATTCAGGACACGGCCGCGGGGCCCAAACTGGTGGACTTGCTCGATTCTCCCAGCCGGAAAGTCCGGCAGGATGCCGCCGTCACCGTGGGAATTCTCCGCACACGCTCCGCGGTTCCCAAACTTCAGTGGATGTACGCGAACAGCTCGAAAAAGGAGACGAGGGAAAAGGCCCTGGAGGGTCTCGCCTACGTCGGCGACCCGGCTTCCGGCCCGGTCTTCTTAAAGGCGCTGTCGAGTCCCGACAACCCGATTCAAATTTCGGCCGCCGAGGGCTTGGCGCGCTCCAAATACCAGCCGGCTCTCCCGGAGCTGCTGCGCGCCGCGCCGGCGGAAAAGAAGACCGCGGTCAGGCTGGCGATGGAATTCGCAATCACCGCATTGGGCCGGAATGATTACCTGAGTTCACTGGTCAATGACCTGGCATCGAATACCGACATCGCCCAGGCGTACCTGACGGAGCTGGCGCGCGACCCGGTTTTTCTCTCCAAGCTTTATCCGTACATGGACAGCCGGACCGCCGACGTGCGCCGGGGGTTGTGCAACGTCCTGCTGTACTCGGGCGACAGCACTAGCATCCAGCCGCTTGAGACTGCTTCGCATGACAGCAACGGCAGCGTCGCAAGCGCCGCGCTGCGCGCGCTTGCCGCCGTCCGCCATCGCGCCTCCGCCCCGCCGCCTTCAGGCCAGTAGTTGAGCACTTGACACGCAACCCCAGGAGCCTTGGCGATTGTTCGCGCGGGGAGCGCCGCCCGGCAGCTGGAGTATACTGAAGAATGGACCGAAAAGTGCGCGACAGGCTATCGTTTCTTCCCCTTATCATGCTGGCGGGGTTCCTGCTTTGCTCTACCGCTTTGTTTGCCGCGCAAGCTTCCGTTCCCACCGACGCGGGCACCCGGAGCGCGCTGAAGTTTGCCCGCATCTACGGCCTGCTCCAACAGAACTACGCCGAGCCTATCAATCCAGACCACGCGATTTTTGACGGGGCCATCCGGGGCATGCTGAGCCGACTCGATCCCTTTTCAGCTTTCTTCGACCGGCAGCAATTCGAAATGCTTCAGGAGCAGACTCGCGGCGAGGCGCTTGGGTTCGGCTCGATTCTCTACGTGCAGCCCGGCAAAGTGCTGGTCCTTCAAACCGCCCAAGGCTCGCCTTCCTGGCGGGCGGGGCTTGGTCCCGGAGACCGGATTCTGATGCTCAACGGCGAGCGCGTCGCCAGTCTCGATTTTCGGTCGCTCATCGAGCTTCTGCGCCACTCGCGGTCGCATCCCGTCAGCCTGGAGATTCTCCATCCCGGCAAAGATGTGCCTCAAGACGTGCAACTAAAACCGGCCGAGGTGAAGCTGCCCACCGTAGACAACGCGTTTGATTTTCCCTCGGGCCAAATCGGCTATGTTCACCTGACCGGTTTCGACGAGAAAACCACCCAGGAAATGGATGATGCCGTGGAGCAGTTGGGCGGTTCAAAGCTGAAGGGGCTCGTCTTGGACCTTCGGGACAATCACGGCGGGCTGGTGTCCGCGGCGGTGGGCGTGGCAAGCCTGTTTCTCAAGCTCGGCTCTTCAGTCCTCACCATCCGCGGCCGCGCCGAGCCTGAAAAGAGGTACAAGACCTATCCCCAGAAGCACCTTTTCTCGATGCCTCTGGTAGTGCTTGTCAACGGTGAAACCGCCAGCGCTGCAGAGGTGCTGTCCGCGGCGCTTGAGGAGCACGACCGCGCGGTTCTGGCCGGAGAACCCACCTTCGGCAAGGGCGTCGTCGAGAATATTTTCCCGCTCTCCGACAAAACCGGCCTGGCCCTGCTGATCGCCCAGTACTTCACGCCCAGCGGCCGCTCCATCCAGCGTTCGCTGCCCGGCACGGCGCTGGCCACAAACGATCCGGGGATCAACAAAACGTCCAACTTCCACACCGACGACGGCAGGCCCGTTGCAGCCGGAGGAGGCATCGTTCCGGACGTCGTCATCCCCGCCCGGGCCATCGACCCGTGGCTCGAGTTCCTGAACCAGGGCGGCAGGTTTACCGATTTTGCCTCGCAATATCTTTCCATCCACACCGGCGTGGGGAAATCTTTCGAGGTCGATTCCAATGTGTTGTCGGATTTTCGGGATTTTCTCATCGACCAGCGGATTCGGGTGCCGCTCGAATATTGGGTGCACGATCAGGCCTACCTGAAGCTGAGAATCAAGACTGAAATCTTCAACCTGGTTTTCGGGCTCCGGGCGGGAGACCAGGTCAAGATTGAAGGCGACCCGCAGGTTCAAGAGGCCTTGGCGCTTTTCCCCAAGGTCTCTCAAATTCTCAAAGGCCCAAAGCCCGGCCAGGATCAGGCGGGGCAGGTGGCCCAATTGCAAAAGTCAGGGGATTAGGCCGGAAAGGACGGTGCGCGCCCAAAGCCTGCGCCTCCGGCAGTTGAATTCTTGCCGCCGCCTGCGTCGGGCGCAACCCCTTCGCTAAGACACGGCTTCCGCTTCAATTTCCACCAGCATTTCCGGGTCCACCAGGCGCGCCACGCCCACCAGAGTGGTCGCCGGATGCACTTGCCCAAAACCTTCGGCGTGGCCCTTGGCCACTTCTTCCCAGCGGTCCATATCCGTCAAATAGATCCGGGTGCGAACCACGTGCTCAAGCCCCATGCCCAAACGCTGCAAGGCGCTTTCAATATTGCGGATAGCCTGCGCCGTTTGCGCGTATGCGTCGCCCGGCGCAAGAACTTTTCCTGAAGGATCGGTTCCGGTGGTGCCTGAAACATAGGCGGTGTCGCCCACTTGCACGGCGCGGGCATAGCCTACTTTAGGTTCCCAAGGGGTCCCGGTAAAAATTTTGGTGCGCTTGTTTTTCATCGGCTTCTCCTCAAAAAGCGGCCAACCTGGCCGGCGCCCTAAAGATTGCGGATTCCGCTGGCTCGATTTTATGCCAACTGCGGTTTGCTGGTTTTTATTTTATTTTTCAAAGTATCGACGGTGCGCCCGGGCGGCGGCCTCCAGGCGATGGCGCCGCCTGGCCAGAGCCTCCCGGTAATCCTGTTTTTCCTCTGCGGTTTGCGGAATCACAGGCGGAACCTTGGCCGGTTGCCCTTGTTGATCTAAAGCCACATAGGTGACAAAGGCGGAGCTGGTCTGGCGGCGCTCGCCGGTCAGGCAATCTTCCCGGTACACCTTGACGCCCACTTCGAGCGAGGTGCGGAAGGCCCGCGTCACCTGTGCGCGAAGAATAACCAGCTGCCCCACCCGGATCGGCTGCACAAAGTCCAGGTTATCCACCGAAACCGTCACCACCACGCTGTTCGAATGGCGGTATGCCACGATGGCCCCAGCCATGTCAATCAGGTGCATCACCTTGCCGCCCAGCATGTTGCCCAGCGGATTGGCGTCATTCGGCAACGCCACTTCCACCATCTCCACCCGAGATTCGCTGACTCGTCTCCCCTTGGCCTTTGGCATTCGCTTCCCCCTGGCAACACTCAGGCGGCGCCCCCGCAAAGTTCAATTCGCGATTGAAAGCCGCCTTTTTTTCGATCCGAGTGGCTATAGTACGCCACTCACGGATTCGATACAACCCGTTTTGGGCGGCAAGCAGCCTCAAGCTGCTTGTGTAAAAATGCGGAGGATGAGGCTTTGCCGCGCCTGTCCCAAAGGACAGCGTTCCAGACCAGCTATTGTCTGATTACAAACTTGACATTCTCCAGTGCGGATGATACATAAAGTGGCACGTCTTAATTTCGTTATCATTGTTCAGAACTAATCAGATCGCGGGCAACAGGTAATGACCGCCTAACGTGAACTTTCCCGGTGCGGCACAAGCCGGGTTGCCGCCCGGGAATCTTCTTCTGGAAATCGACGCGCGGATCGAACGAGCGCCGGCTCTCCGCGCCCTGGATTTACCTGACTCAGCAAAGCCTGCCAATCGCGAGGGGAAAATGAACACGCAAAAAATAAGCTTGGCGCTTGCGTTCGGCGTTTTTCTGTTGGCGGGGCTGTCATTCTCCGCGAAAGCGCAGCAATCGCGCGGCGGGGTCGATTTGACTTCGGCGGCGCATGCCGTCTCGCAGCCGTTGACGTCCTACCAGGGGACGACGCATCCCAAGGGGAACGGTGCATTGCGGCTGATTCCTCTGCGCAGGCCCAAAATGGCAGCCAACGGCGGCCAGGGCGGCGGTCTTCCATCCGGCGGAGGCAACTGGTCGGACGCGGACCTTCAGGGTTCCTACCGCAACTCGCAATTCATCATCGGAAAAGTTTTCCAGGCTTTCACTTTTTCGGGGTACCTCCCGCCCGATGAGAATCTTTCGGTGGGCATCAACTCTACCGGAACCAATCCTCAAACCCAAATTCTC
>JAJYHU010000225.1 GCA_021784615.1 Acidobacteriota bacterium
ACTGGCCCTGGACTTTGCTTTCATCCCGGTGGTCCCGCCCAAAAGCAATCGCCTGCAGCCCTGGCAGTACGACAAAGCCCTGTACCGCAAGCGCAACGAGATCGAGAGGCTCTTCCGCAGACTTAAAAGTTTCCGCCGCATCTTCTCTCGCTTCGATAAACTCGACGTCGTCTTCCTCGCTTTCCTCAACTTCGCTCTCATCGTCGAGGCACTCCGTTAGTGTTAACAGGCCCTAGGCTGCATCTGATCAGCATCTGATCGAAAGTTGACGAGTTTCAGGCATTCCGATAGAATAACTATCGGGTCTGTTCGTGCCCCTCCCACGGCTCGAAGCCTACCCTAATCCTCTAGCGAGAAATCATAATGAATGCAAACGATCTCCGATCTGGCATGGTCATTAAACACAACGGTGAGCTTTTTTCAATTCACAAAGCCGAGCATCGCACACCTGGAAACCTGCGCGCTTTCGTGCAGGCGAAGATGCGCAACCTCCGCACCGGCGCTTTGGCGGATCACCGCTTCCGCTCCGAGGACAACGTCGAGAGGGCGGTCATCGACGAAGCCGAGATGCAATATCTTTATTCCGACGGCGACTCGTATTACTTCATGAATACAAAGACCTACGAGCAATTCCATCTGCACAAGGATATCGTTGGCGACCGGGCGCAATTCATGATGCCCGACGTCATCCTGAAGATCGATTTCTTCGAGGGGCGTCCTATCGACGTGGCGCTTCCGGCGTCCGTGGACCTCAAGGTGGTTGAGACCGAACCCGGCATCAAGGGCGCCTCGGCGACAAACGTTACTAAAGCGGCCAAGATGGAAACGGGATTGATTGTCCAGGTTCCGCCTTTCATCAACGAGGGCGAGATCATCCGCATCGATACCAGCAACGGCAACTACCTTGCGCGGGCCAGCTAACAGGGAATCGCCTTACCGCTCCTGTCCGAATGTTTGCACCGGTTCATGTTCAGTAGGGGATTACCTGCTCGCCTTCGAGCGCAAGACCTTGCGGGGTGATCGTGTAGGTCACTTGATAGCGGGGAGGGTAGTGTCCTTCGGCCGTGTCCCGAATGAATTCGTCTTCCTTTAGATAACTGAGGACGAGTTTGTCGCCTTGCAGGCTCAGCTTGCCATCGAACAAATCCCGAGTTTCCCACGAAGACTTCAAGTTCTGTCCGTCAAAAGAGTAGAGGGCGGTCGTCAAGCGTGGATTGCTTTTCCCCAGACGTGAGCCGTAGATGATGAAACGAAAATCTCCTTTAGCTGAGGGAGGAAGGATCACGTAATGAAGATCTGTCCGCGGGACAAAGGTGGTGAGCGCAATCTTTTGCGTATGGCCATTGCGATTGGCAAACAGCACCACCACGTTTCTGCGCCAGATGTCGCTCCATCCCAGCGTATAACCGGCAGCAATCAGATTCTCGCCTTTCCAGGGTTCCTCAAAAACAGCGGCCTGCGCAAATGCCGGATAGCGCAGCTTTGAGAACACACGCTCGATTTCCCTGCGCACCTGAACTCCACTCGGCGAGCGGTTTGCGAGCCACTTCTCAAGATGTCCTACGACAAGGTTTTGGATTTCATTGGTAATGTCTTCTGAATCATCAAGGTCCTGGCCGTAAAGTTGAATGGCAAGGCGGCTGACGTGGTCAGGCAAACCAGGAGGCGAGCTCGGTTTCGTCCCCTTGTGTGCCTGCGCAGTCGCGACGCCCAGGGCAACGACCCCAATTAACAAAGCAGCCCATATTTCAGTTCGTCGAAATGCTCGCAGTTCGTGTTTGTGTTTCCTCAACGTCTTCACGCCTCCTAAACCGCAATCACAACATAGCTGATGATTGAGCTCTGCCAGCCCCTTAAACTCGGTAGGTCTTGACTTGAGCGATCCGCTTGAAGGAATTCGCGGGTAGCTTCCACAAACAGTCGATGCCCCAAATGGACTTCGAGTTGCCGAACGGCTTCCCAGCCTCATCAGCGACCAAGTTCGGGAATCTCGGCGAGCAGTGTGTCAACATTACCCCCCAGCGTCTTCGCCTTCCGTTGCAATGCGCTCCGAATATGGGACAATCTTATAAAGTCAAGGCCCCGTCAAAGGCGTCATTTCAACATAGAAGGCACATTGGGTCAACCAAACCGGCTGCGGAGCGGACTCCAGTCAGCAAGGGTAGCTCGGCCGGGCATCTTTTGCTTTGCTACTTGGCGACCGAGAAGAGTTATAATAATGGATTTGGTGCTGTCGCGCGAGGTTGCTCAGTGACGGTTGATGAAGAGTTGAGTAAGCTCGAAGAAAACATCCGCCGTCTCAAAATCGAGTTTGAGGCCTACTTTAACGGCGGGAAACCCCGCCCTCCCAACGAGATGCTTTACGGCGTCGAACAGGCCTTCAAGAGATATTTAAATAACCCAAGTAAATTGAACTTCGCCCAGCGATTTCGGCTGAATCAACTGCTCCAACGGTATGCCGTTCATAACGAACTCTGGCGCAAAAAGCTTCGCGACAAGGAAGAAGGGCGCGCCGTTTTCCCGGCGAAGCGTGTGCACACGGAGCCTCTTGGGGAAGGACCCACGCGGGTGGTCTGCTCGGACCCCGACCATGAGCGGGAAAAGGTCAATCAACTTCTCAAAGCTCTGAGAGAAGCCAAGCGTCGCGCGGGTGAGAGAACCGAGGAGATTGATCTCGCAAGATTCCAGAAGTTCTTGAGCGATAAGACCTCCCATCTGAAACAAAAGCTGGGCTGTGAAAAAGTTCAGTATTCCGTCGATGTCGAAGATGGCAAGGTCAAGTTTACGGCCGTGAAGGCTGATTAGCCCCTGGCCGGAACCCTTTCCAAAGGATTGTTCTCTTTGCTTCGCTTCCGGCGCAAAGGCGTCCCTGCAATATGTCACAGCGCAGAAAGTGGCGGCAAAGGGACGGGCATCGAGCCGACATCATAGTTCTTGCAGTGTTTGGGCTAATTTAAAACCACAGGAGTCTCCATGAAAAAGATTTCTCGCGCATTGCTCAGCGTCAGCGACAAGACAGGGATAGTTGAATTTGCGGACGGCCTCGCAAAGCTTGGGATAGAAATCGTCTCTACAGGCGGAACCGCAAAGCTGCTGCGCGAAAACGGTGTAAAGGTTCGGGACGTATCGGATCTGACTGGCTTCCCGGAAATGCTGGACGGCCGCGTCAAAACTCTTCACCCCAAAGTCCACGGAGGAATTCTGGCTATCCGGTCAAATCCTGAACACGTGGCGGCTGTCAACAAGCACCATATCGATTTCATCGATCTCGTCGCTGTGAACCTCTATCCCTTCGAAAAGACGGCTGCCAAACCGGACGTCAAACTCGATGAATTGATTGAGAACATCGATATTGGCGGGCCTTCCATGATCCGCTCGGCCGCCAAGAATTTTGAAGATGTTGTGGTGGCAGTTGACCCGGCTGACTATCCCGTCGTACTGGAGGAAGTACGGAAAAACGGGGGCGCTGTTCGAGAAACACGCGCTCGCCTTGCTCGCAAGGCTTTTGCCAAAACCGCCGCTTACGACGGCTTTATTTCTGCAACGCTGCAAGAACGTGCGGAAGAAGGACTGCCCGCAAGTCTTCACTTGAATTACCAAAAAATTACAGACCTGCGCTATGGCGAGAACCCTCACCAAAGTGCCGCGGTTTACCGGAACAACGCGGTTGCAGGCCGCGGCTTGGCTGCCGCGCGCCAACTCCAGGGGAAAGAACTCTCGTATAACAATCTCGTGGATCTGGAGGCGGCTTGGCGCTTGGCGCAGGAGTTTTCTGAGCCCGTAACAGCCATCATCAAGCACACGAACCCATGCGGAATCGCCACCGGACCAACGCTTGTGGAAAGCTACGAACGGGCGCTCGCGGGAGATCCGGTTTCCGCATTCGGCTCCGTGATTGCGTTCAACCGCAGCGTGGATCTCCCGACGGCCGAAGCGATCTCCAAGATGTTTGTTGAAGCGGTCATCGCTCCGGGGTTTGACCCCGCGGCGGTCGAGCGTCTGGCCGCGAGGAAAAATCTGCGGGTCATGGATATGTCGGCCACCGCAGGCGATGAGTACGGCCTGCAATTGCGATGTATCGGCGGCGGGTTGCTGGTTCAAACCCCAGACACCTTGGCGGAAAAACCGGAGGATTGGAAGTGTGTAACTAAGCGTCCACCAACCGATGAAGAGCAACGGATGCTGGCTTTCGCTTGGCGTGTGGCCAAGCACGTTAAGTCCAACGCTATTGTTTATGCTCGTGACAGCATGGTTGTGGGGGTCGGGGCAGGACAAATGAGCCGCGTGGACTCCGTAAAGCTGGGAGCCGTGAAGGCACGCGACCTAAAACACAGTCTGGAAGGAAGCGTGGTGGCTTCCGATGCTTTCTTCCCGTTTCCTGACGGCGTGGAAGAAGCTGCCAAGGCCGGAGCAACCGCCATCATCCAGCCCGGAGGTTCCGTAAGGGATGCTGACGTTATCGAGGCGGCAGACCGGCTGGGGCTTGCCATGCTGTTCACAGGGACTCGGCATTTTCGGCACTGAAGGCCGAGGCAATCTGAACTTTCGAGCACATGATAAGGAGGCGGTTCATAACCCGGCGAAGGAACGTCACCCTTTTCGGGCATAGTAGCCCTCGCGAGCTACAACTCGATACTTGACCTTCTTGCCTTTCTGATTGGTGATGATCAAGGGATTCCCCTGAGCGTCGACCAATTTGACTTCCAATTTGTGATATTTTCCATCCTGCCTGCTGTCGGTAGGAACATAGCCCACGCTATACTCGTGCCGAAGCTGCGATGCGATCTGCTGGTAGATGTCCGGCAAGGCCCCTTCAAAGCGCGGGAAATACGCTTCGCCTCCCGAAAACTTCGCAATATAGGTCAGGCCATTGCGAGCCTGGAGTGTATCGATTGAATCTCCGTACCGCACTGAAACCCACTCTAGGATGCTCACGGGATAGATTGGAGTATTCGAGCTCTTGGCGATCTTGAGCATCTGACCATACGTCAGCTTGCTGAAAGTATCGAACCCGGTACAGATCGCCACAATGGCCTTTCTTCCCTGAATATCTTTCATACGGTCCAGGGTAAACGAAAGCGCATCATAGAGGTTGATCTCGCTAAACCCCGGCATCCGCAAGGTATCCAGCGCCCCCCGCACCTGGCTGCGATCGTGGGTGAAATCCTGCAAGATATGCGGTCTCAAATCGAAGTCGATAACCGCCACCCAGTCATCAGGCTTCATGAAATTGAGAAATTGATAGGAGTCTTCGAGTGCCAGGTAAAGGTAGCCCCACCACTTGTTGGCGAACTCGATCAGCAGGCAGACTGTCATGGGAGCTTCGGCCGTTGAAAAGTTCGTCACGGTCTGTGGCACGCCGTCATCAAAAACTCTGAAATTACTCTTCCCGAGCCCCCCGATAGGATTGCCATTCTGGTCGGTAACAAGGACGTTGAGATTGACCAAGTTCGATTGAGTCGAGAGGGTGTAAACCTGGTTGGGATTGATCTTTTCAGGTTGTTTTTCCTGAGGAGCTTGCTGGGATTCGGCTGGGGATTGAGCTTGCGGTTCCTGCGGCTGCTGAGAAGGCTGCGGTTTTGCCGACTTCTTGGGAGCGTAGACGGTTTCTCCCGCTTGGGGATTAGGCCCGGAACTCGGCTGCTGCTGCGCACGCGCAACAGCACTCGACTGAAAGAGCCCCCAACCAAGGGCTCCGCAAACAACAAAGGCCAGGGTCCATAAAAGCCTGCGCTGCCTACTTCTCATAATGGCTCATTCCCCCTGTTGTGTATGATGCCACTGGCGTTCGTGGCGGTCAACCATTCGCAGTAGATTGTCGCCCCACAAGCGCCGGCGTAAAGCCTCTATTACGGCGCGATAAACACGCCATGACTGGAATATACTGAGGGTTTCTAATCGAATCCAATTTCTTGTGAGGAGCTGCGAGACAGTGACATTCTTAAGACGGCTGCGGCGACTGGCCTTAATAGGGTACGCCCTTTTGAAGATTTTTGCCTGGATTCAACCGCAAGCGGGTGTGCGACATAGAAGTTGGGAATTTGAAGAGTTTCTTTTTTTGTGCTATTAATC
>JAJYHU010000233.1 GCA_021784615.1 Acidobacteriota bacterium
AAGAAACCTGGGCCGTTGCCAGGTTATGAACGCTTTCAAGACTGAAAGAGGTGAGCGGTTGTTTCACCCCGTCCTCGAACACGTGAAAGTCGGATGATTTCAGGTTCGTCACCAGATTTCCCTTTCGATCAGTGACTCGAACGTCGACTTGCACTTCGTTGCGCTCGACCTTCAGCACGTAAGGCTGCGATTGGTTGGAATAGCCCGGAGTCTGCGGCGGTGGCGCGCAAAGGAGCAATCCTTGAGCCGCTAGAGCCAAGGCGCAAGCCATGCGCAGACGGCCCGGCGAAAGCCGGCCAACTTTGCGCGCGCGAACATCATTCGGATTTCCCTTGGATCTTGTTGTCATCATCCCTTTTCTTCCAGATGGAAACTTTTGGGCGAACCGCGCACCCTATTCCCGCCCGGCGCGAAACCCCGTCCTCGCTTCGCCGCCTGTTAAAATTGCAGCCGGAAGGAAATTTGCAGCGAGCGCATGGGCAGTACGCTGGTAATGCGGCCGTAGTTTGCGGCGTTCACCACAGTGCCAAGACCGCTGAAATTCGGGTGGTTAAGAATATTGTCTGCCTCAAGACGGAAGTCGCCGGTGATGTTTCTCTGGTCGGAAAACGTCACGAAGCGGTCGAGCGAAACGTTGAAATTGAGCAAGTCAGGGCCTGGAATGGTGTTCCGGCCAGCATTGCCGTAATAGCCGGCCGGGGGCAGCGTAAAGGCGCCTGTATTGAAGAATTGCAGCGTGCTTTGCCGGGAGCCTGCAAGCGCCGCCGGCGCGCCGGTGGCTTGAGCGCGCAGAGAGGAAAACGGCGCGGCTCCCGCCACATTGTTGCTGATGTTGCCCAGAATGTAGGCGGTGTAGGGAAAGCCGGATTGATAAGTGGTTACGCTGCCGATCTGCCAGTTGCCCAAGAGCCCGGCCAGAAAGCCTCCGTTGTTCAAAAAGCGGCGGCGCGGCCCCAAAGGAAACTCGTAAACATCGTCGATCAGCAACTGGTGGGTGGAATTGAAGCCGGAAAGTCCCCACTCCGTGGCCAGGTTGAAAGGATTCTGCGCCACGATGTTTCCATAGCCGCCCACGGAGGCTGCGTTATCCATGGCCTTAGAATAGGTGTAATTAATATCGAAAGAAAAGCCACTATGAAACTGGCGCCGCAGGCTGCCTTGCACCGATTGATAAATGGACGAGGCTCCGGAAGCGTCGTAAATGAAGGGCGCGGCGTTCGCCAACAGCAAACCGCCGCTCAGCGAGCCGGGCGCCGCGGTGTTGGGGGCAATGAGCAAATTCAAATGGGTCCCGCGCGTGCCAACGTAACTGAGGGTTGCAATCAGGTCTGGCGAGATTTCCTCTTCCAGCATCAAGTTCCAAGTTTGCGCATAGGGCGTGAGGTAATGCGGGTCCACCGCATAGGTGTTGCGCAGCGGCTTCTGGCCCGAAGACGGAAAGCCGTCGGCCAGGGTCAGGACTGACGACGGACTGGTGACCCGTGTGCTTGCGTGGGCGAATGGCGGCTGGTTCGCCAGATAGGAAACCAGCCGTTGATAGATGGACTGGTCATAAAACATTCCGTACCCGGCGCGAATTACCAGCCCCCGGCTGGCCCAGGGACGAAAGGCGATCCCGATCCGCGGGGAAAAGTCCATCCGATCGCCGTTTATCAGGGAAGCCGGATAAGACCCCGGCGACTGGGCGGTGACCAGGGTCGCCGTGCTAAAGCCTTGTCCGACCACGAGGTTTGAGAGATGGCCATATTTCTCGTGGAAGGGGCTGGAATATTCGTAACGCAAACCGGCAGCCACCGTGAGACGCTGGGAGGCTTTCCAGTCATCCTGCGCGAAGCCGGCGAAATCCTGTGAACGGAAGTAATTGCTGCTGGTTCCGTAACGAACGGAGGTGGTTTGCGGCAAACCCAGCAGAAAATCCGCAAAGTCGAAGCCTGTCCCTCCTACCGGAGCGCCGCCCGCCGTAAAATTGCTGGTCGAATAGCCGCTGAAAATGAACGTGCCGCGGGCGTTCGGGTCCGTCACGGCATTGAGCTGCACATCGGCGAATTGAAAACCAAACTTCAAGTTGTGGGCGCCGCGGTCCATCACCACGGCGTCCGCCAGATGGAAGGTTTGGTTCCGGATCAGGGAAGGGATCACGTCATTCAGGGGATTGAAATTGGTGAAGTCGATCCATGGAATTCCCCAATCCATGGGAAGTTGCGAAACGCCCTGAACGCCCAGATCGCCCGCAATGTTCTGGCTGAACGCGAAGGGATTCAGCGTGTTGATTCTTTCCCGGTTAAAACCGGCGGTGAAAGCGTTTACCGTGAGCGGATTAATCGTATGCGTTTCCGCCAAGTCCAGATTTTGCCCTCGCAGCGACCGGTTTTGATCGAGGCCGGGATAATCCCGGACGGACTTCGAGCGGCTGGAGTTGAAGTAGTAAAAGGCGCTGAAGCTGTCACGGCCGGAGAACTGGTGAACGATCCGCCCCATGACGCGGTCATGCGCGGAAGGAAGACTTTGCTGCAAGTGGAAATTTTGAACGCTGCCGGGAAGATTGGGCGGTGGAATGTAATCCAACAGCCCCGTGGCAACGGGGCTGATCCGGGAGCCGGGAATTTGATTGCCGGCAAAAGGCTGCCGGGGGCCAAGCGGATTGCTCAGCGGATCGTAAATGACGGGTGTCGCGCCGGCGAACGGACCCGCCGAAATGGTGGATTGAGAGAAATCGCCATTGCGCTCTGCAAGCGTGGGCACGGTTGGATAGATGTCGAAAGGGCGCGTCATTCGCTGCAAGTTATAGTGAAGGTAAAAACTGGTCTTGTCACGCCCGTTGTAAACATGCGGCAGCACCACAGGGCCGCCTAAGGAAAATGCAAAATGCTGGAAGTGAGAAGCAATTTGCGGGGAACTCGAGGTGTTCAACGGATAGGGATTTGCGTCCAGCGCGGAATTGGAAAATTCCTCGAAGAGGTTTCCGCGGACTTCATTCACTTTTGAGGGACGGCTGGCCCAGTGGCCGCCCACTAATCCGGGCAGGCTGGCGTTTTTGGAGCCGGCTCCGAATGCGGTCCGATGAGATTTGGCGCGAAACTCCGCCGCGCGCTTGCGGTACTGCGCCTGAACCTTTGCCGGGTCTTCAGCCCTTACCAGGTTTCCGGAAAGCAGGAAGGAATTGGCATCGCTCGCCGATTGATCAATCACGTATTCCGAGCGGGGTTCCTTCATCTTGGCGGGAATCTTATTTTTGGTAAAGTGAACCTTCGCCGGCTTGATCGCATGGTGATGTTCCCGGCGAGAGTCGCTCGTTTTGGCAGCACGGGTTCCCGCAGCAGCGGCTGCGGGCGTGCCTTTTGTGGCAGCGGCTCGGACGGCGGAAGCGTGGGAACTGGAACTTTGGAATTTTAACGCTGCGTCGGCGCGCGACGGTCCCGCGGAATTCACAATGATGCCGTCGCGAACGGCGGGGCTGAAGCCCGTCATCTTAAACTTCACCGAGTAGGTTCCGGGCGCAATGCCCTGGAAGCTGTAATTCCCGGCTCTGTCCGTCCAGGTTTTCAGCTCCTGGCTTGTCTGGTGATTTACAAGGAGGACCGTCACTCCGGGCAAAGCGATGCCGCGGGGGCCACTGACGTGCCCGGTAATGGCGGAAGGCGCAGCGGCCTGGGCGTGGGCGAGCGCCGGCGTCAGGAGCAGAAAGAACAACGCGCCGCGCGCGATGTGCGCGAGGGCCTTCCGTCTATCGGTTCGGTTGCGATCGATTTCAGGTTTCAAGGGCATAGAGAGAATCACTGTTTGTTGTTTTCGCTTCATACATTGCGGTGTAGCGCCCGCCTTGGGCCATCAGATCGTCGTGAGTTCCGCGCTCCACGATGCGGCCATCTTCGAGGTAAAGGATGAAGTCCATTTCCCGCATGATCGCGAGCTCATGAGTGATCCAAAGGGTTGTGCGCGACTTGCTGAGGCGTTCAAGGGCTTGGCTGACGGCCTGGTCGCCCCGGTTGTCCAGGCTGCTTGTGGGCTCGTCGAGAATGAGAACCGGAGATTTGCGGAGCGCCGCCCGGGCAACAGCCACGCGCTGGCGCTCGCCGCCCGAAAGGGTCGCCCCGCGTTCGCCTAGAATGGTGTCGTAGCCTTGCGGCAACTCGTTGATAAAGCCGTCGGCATTGGCGACTTTTGCCGCCTCTTTGATCTCCTCGACGCTGGCGCCCAACGACCCATAGCCAATGTTTTCCTGCACACTGGCCGAATAGAGAACGCTTTCCTGGAAGACGATGGCAAAGTTGGAGCGCAGGGAATTCGCCGTGTAATCCCGCAGATCACGGCCATCGAGCAAGATTCGGCCTGCGGTAGGGTCATAGAACCTCATGAGCAAGCTGGCCAAAGTGGATTTGCCGCTTCCGGAAGGCCCAACAAGACCGATATGCTGGCCGGGCTTGAAGTCGAAACTGATGTCGTGAAGCACGGGGGAATCCGGCTGATAGCCAAATGATACCTTCTCAAACCGGACGTTGCCCTGAATGCCGCTCGCTTCCACCGCGTTCGGACTGTCGGTGATGTCCGGCTTGGTTTCGAGAAGATCGAGCACCCGCTCGCCGGAAGCCAGGGCTTTGGCGATTTGGCCCGAGTTGCGGGCCAACTGCCGCATGGGGCGGAAAGCCTTGCGCAGATAGCTGACAAAAACGATCAGTTCGCCGGGGCTGATCTGACCGGCGATAACCCACTGCGCGCCGATCCAAAGAACTACTGCGGTCACGATGGTTCCCAGGATTTCCGTGGCGCGGCTGAGGCCGGCCGAAAGCCTTTGGACGCGGGCCGCCTCCTGGAAGCTTTGCTGATTGTGCGCTGTGAAAGCCTGATAAAAGAAATCCTGAAGGGAGAGCGCTTGCACGACGGCGATGGACCCAAGAGTCTCCATGGTGGTGGAAGCCACCGCGGCTTCCCGTTGCCGTTGTGTTTTGGCGGCGATTTTTACGCTGCGGGTGACGCGCGAAATGAGGATGATGAACACGGGAAATGCCGCCAGCGCCAAAAGGGTCAGCCGCCAATTCATCCAGAACATGACCCCAAGCATGGCCAAAACCGTCAAAACGTTCGTCAGCAAGGGGAGCGCGGCGGTAACCAGTACGTCGCGCACGCGGTCTAAATCCGTGGTCACCCGGGTGATCAGATCCCCCGTTCTTTTCCTGAAGTGAAATCCCATCGAGAGATTTTCCAGGTGCAAAAAGACGCGGCTGCGAACTCTCGCCAGAATCTCCGAGGCCGCCAGCGCCATGAACACGGTGCTGAAATAGTCATCTGCGGAGGCAAGCCCGGGAATCACAATCAGGGCCGCGGCCATGATGATGAGTTGCGTATGCATATCGCGCGTATGCAAAAACGGCAGGTGGTGCAGACGGCGGTGAGCGCCGGCGCGAAAGATAATGTTGTAGATAAATTTCAAGGGCCAGGGTTCGAGAACGTGCAGAAAGATTGAAATCACCAGCGTGATCAGGGGCAGCCAAAGGACCCGCCCCTGCTCGGCAATCTGCGGCCAGAAAACTCTTACCAGCTTTACGGTGGTGGGAATGATTTCACGAACCTTTTTCGGTTCCCTCATTGAACCACCCTCTCGGTTTCCGGTGCGCTTTCGGGCGCCCTGGAGCGGTAAAAGCTCGCAAGCATGGCGGCTGAAGCCTCCGCGCCATCCAGCTTCAAGCGGATGGACGCGGGTTGGCTCTGCAAAGCTTCCAGAATGCGGCCCGAGAGAGCGCCGGATTCAAGGTCTTCGGGGTGGATCAATCCAAGCACTCCCCGCTCCTGGAGCTTGCGGGCGCGGATCATTTGTTCCTGGTCATCATTCGACGGGTAAGGAAAAATCAAAGCCCGAACTCCCGTGCGGAGCACGTTCATGACCGTGTTATAGCCTCCCATGCTGATGGAAAGCGACGCTCGTTCCATGCAGGCTTGAAAGTCCGGCGTGAACTTTTCCATCTGAACGTTCGGCAAGGCGGCAGATGCCTGCTGCAAGTTCCGAAAGACGCCGTCAGGAATGTACGGCCCGGCATAAATGCGGAAGGGATTGGGC
>JAJYHU010000415.1 GCA_021784615.1 Acidobacteriota bacterium
GAAGCAGCTCGACTTTACCACCTGGTATATGGGCTCGATGAGCAATTGGTGCGGTCAGTGGGCAAAGTGGGCAAGGACCGCCATGCCCGATGTCTCCCTCTTTATGTCGTCGGGCGGCTGGGGACCGACTGAAATCGGCACCGACTACACCGCGCAGGCAAAAGCCATGGCGGAGCTTCACGGAGGGATCCGCCTGACCAATGAAAGCGACAATTTTGCTCTGAATTTTGCCATCACGCGGATGGCATCCTCTGCGGCTCGCTTCTACGGCGCGGACCTCGGATACGAACCGGGCGGTTTTTCGTGCGTGCGTGGCGTGGTGGCAAGAATCTTCAATGTGACCACTAACGGCGGCAAGCACCTCTTCTATTACTACAGCAACATCTTTGATAACGATCAGGGAGCCGAAGCCTGGCGGCGATACGCTCCCCTCATCAATCAACGCGCCAAGCCGGTCATCGACGTCGCGGCTTTCTGGCCGGATACGGAGATTGCCCTCAACGACGAGGTCGTTCTCAACCTGTACGCTTCGGCCTATCTAAATCGGGCTGAAGCCATGCGTTCGCTCATGGATTTTGATTACGCGAGCGAGCAGATGATTCTGGACGGAGCCCTGGACCGCTATAAGGTCCTCGTGTTTCTCTGGGGCTACATTACCTCAATGCCGGTGCTCGAACGCCTGGACGCTTGGGTTAGGGCCGGGGGAACGATCGTATGCGCTGAGCGGCCGCGAGGCCTGCCTCGGTCCATCGACGACGATTCCATCGGCCAGGCTTGGCTGCGGGGCAAAACCGGCAAAGGGCGAGTCTACTTTTACAAAGGGGATGCCGAGCCTCCCCGGTATTACCTCAATTACGTGCGCAGACAGATTCTGCGAACCCAAAGCCTTCGGCCGGAAGTTCGGCAGGCCATCGAGATGCAAAAACCCCAGGATGTTTATTGGAGCATCCTGGAAGGCGGCAAGCTGGCTCTGTTGAACTTTTCCAGCCGGGAGGCGCGTTTCCGCCTCCCCAAAGGAACCACGGTAAGCATGGAGCCCTATAGCATGGAGATCACTGAATCCTGGAGATAACTGCCAGCAAGCGCAGGCGCGAACCCTCTGGCCGGAGCGGCAATCCTCTTGCTCAGGATGAGTTTCAAGCGAGGGAGGCCGTTCCGCAAGGGGCAAAGGAAAGTTACTGGAGTTTATGCTTAATCTTGCGGGCCGGCTGTTTGCAGTTTTTGAATCTGCCTCGGTTCAAGCGCCTGAACTGCCTTGAGCGGCGGCCTGCCGCAGCATCGCAACAGCGTGTTTCAGGACCGCCTCGGTAACTTGGCTACCCGAAAGCATGCGGGCAAGCTCAGCCGCCCGTTCTTTTTGGCTTGCCAGGTACCGCACGCTGGTAAGCGAACGCCCGTTCCGCTCGAATTTTTCCACGTAGAAGTGATGGTCGGCAAAGGAAGCGATTTGCGCCAGGTGAGTTACGCAAAGCACCTGCGACTCGCGCGCCAGCCGCTTTAACCGTTGTCCCACGCTCTCCGCAACGCGGCCGCCGATGCCGGTGTCAACTTCGTCAAAGACAAACGTAGGGTCTGAGGCGCCTTTTGCCCTGCCAGCAGGACGGTTGGTGCCCAGCACCGTTTTAATGGCCAGCATGATCCGCGAGAGTTCACCGCCTGAAGCAATCTTATCAAGTGGGCGGAGTTCCTCGCCGGGATTCGGCGAAATTCGAAGCTCGACGTCGTCGATCCCGTACGGACCTCCCTTCCCTGACGCTGAGCCGGAGGAAGAAACCGGTTCAAAATGCACGACGAAGCGCGTCTTCTCCATGCTGAGTTCCGCAAGTTCTTTCGAAACCAGTTTCTCGAGTTGGCGAGCCGCCGCATGCCGCAGGCGCGAAAGCTCTTCAGCGGCCTCCTGATATTCACTCGCCGCTTTTTTGAGCTCGCCGGCCAGTTCCTTGCGCCGCTCGTCCGAATGCTCCAAGCAGGAAAGCCGCTCGCGCACCTGCTCCTGATACGCGAGCACTTCTTCAACCGTCCTGCCGTATTTTCTCTTCATGCGGTCGATTAAGGCCAGCCGGCTTTCAACCTCTTCCAGGCGGTTGGGATTGGCCTCAAAGTTCTTCATGTAATCACGGAGCGTCAGGGCCAACTCTTCAAGCTGAGCTTTTGCTTCCAGCAAAGGCGCAACATGTGGCTCGATCGCCGCGTCGTATTCGCGCAAACCCTCTAACGCGCGGGCCGCGGTGGCCACTTGCGCGCAGGCGGAACTGTCTTCTTCATATAACGCCCCGTACGCCGTGGAAGTTGCGGACAGAATCTTTTCAAGGTGGACGAGAACATTTTTTTCTTCTTCAAGACGCGCGTCCTCGCCAGGTTCGAGCGCCGCTTGCTCAAGCTCGCGGAGCTGGAAACCCAGCAGGTCGGACGTTCGCAGGCGGTCCTGTTCGTTCTGGCTGAGACTTTCAATCTCTTCTTCAAGCCGCCGGCGGCGCGCGTAAAGCTCCGCCACTCGGACTTGTAGTTCGTCCGCTCCGGTCAAACGGTCAAGCAAGGCAAGCTGCGCCTCGCGGGAAAACAAGGAAACCTGTTCATTCTGGCCATGAACCTCAACCAAGTGGCTTGCCAGGGCCCGCACGGCTGCGAGCGTAAGGGGCTGATCGTTAACCAGCAACCGGCTTTTGCCGTTCGAGTGGATGATGCGGCGAAAAATGATCTCTGCCTCACCCGAACTCTCCAGCCCATATTCTTCAAGCCACTTTTCCCATGCCGGTTTTCCCGGCGCCTGGAAAACGGCCGTAATGGTGGTCTTGTCGCAGCCCGTGCGGATCAGGTCCGTTGTGGCGCGTCCGCCGAGAGCGAGACCGAGAGCATCGACTACAATTGACTTGCCGGAACCCGTCTCGCCGGAAAGAAGATTCAAGCCCGGGTGAAATTCCAGAGTGAGGTCGTCGATGACTGCGTAGTTCTGGATGTGAATTTCCTGGAGCATAGAACCTCAGGAACGAGTTTAACTCGACTACCGCCGCCGCGAGTAGCTTTCAGAAGTTGCTGGAAACGGATCAGGCCTCCAAAGGGGTATTAAGCTATCAAGCGCCCGGACCGGACAAGGAGCGCGTGTGATCAAAAGTATATTCGCCGACCAGTCGCTCGCCGCCCGCTTCATCGACGGCGACCAGGCGCATCAGCAGCTTGTTTGTGGGCGCGGCCTTTGCGAAGGTGATCGACTCCTGCAAGATGACTCCGCCCGCGGAAGGATTAACAGGAATATCCCGCAGCCGGGCTTGTTCCGTGCCACGCTCATCAACGACCGAGAGATCGACGCGCTTTGCCCCCTTCAGATTTGCAGTCAGGCGCCCAATCAAAATATCGTCCTCCGCTGTTACGGTGCACTGGACGCCGCCTCCAGCCGGCGGAGAGTATTGGCGAATCTGCAAGCCTTCCTCGGCGGCGCGCTGAAGGAAGGTTTCGCTCACCACCATGCGCAGGCTTCCCGCGCGCGCCAGGTCGCAGAGACCTCCGGCAAGCGCGACCACTTCGCGAAGCCGGTCCCCGCATCGGTCACAGCCGAACAGATGCTCCTCGATGGCGTCTTCCTCGGCGTCTGCCAGCACGCCAAGCCAATAATCGGCGAGCACAGCCGCGTCAATGGGATTTGCACAGTTTGCCTGGAGGGCGTCATCTCCACTTATTCCGCCACCCCCATGCATTTGCGCAGTTGGTGAATCGCCCGATGGCGAATCACCCGAACGTTGGCTTCCGAAATGCCCAGGAAGCCCGCAACGTCCGCGCCCGTCTGCTCGTCGTAAAAAGTCATCACCACCACCGTGCGGTCGCGCTCCTTGAGATTCTCCACGCAGCGCGTGAGATGGTCGCGGTCGAGCTGCGGCATCGTGGCCTTGACGGGCGGCATCAGATCAGGCCCAAACTGTTCGAGCAGGCGTTCTTTTCTTTGAACTCCGCGGCGCAGGTTGAGCACCGCCATCCGGCACGTTCCCAATACGAATTACGCGAGCTTCTCCGGCTCGCGCAATCGGCCCGCCCGCAGCGCTTCAATGGCGGTCATCAGAACCGGCTGCGTCAGATCGTCGGAGGCGTTTTCATCGCGCAAGTAGCGCAAGCCATAGAGCCGAATGCGCGGCGCCATCCGGCGGAACAGTTCGGCTTCGCGGTCCCTTCCGGAGCCAATTTGACGGACCAGTTCAGCGTCATTCAGTTCAATCGTCATCAGCACATCTTTTATGTGTAACGGGAAGGCTGCTCGTTACACTTCCAGGTGTTAAACGGGCACCATTATACACAAGGCGGTCCGCTCCCAAACAAGGAGAAAGCAAATGACGGTAAATAAACCCTCCAAAGGGGACGTCCTGGTCGATTCCTACAAGGCTGCGCCGGATATTGATGTGCTTACGGCCAACTTCCCGATTCCAGGCTACGGACTCGTGCCGATCAACGCGTTCGTCATCAAGGGCTCGGAGCCCATCATGGTCGATACAGGGACGGCCGTGCACAGCGAGAGCTTTATGCCTGCCCTGCGGCGGGTTATTGAACTGAAGATCCGTGTTGCATCCCGTTCCCGCTCATAACGTGCTCAGGCCTGCACACAACAAGGTCACGCCAAGGCTCCTGCACGGCATAGCCTTTCATGGTCTATCTACTTGATACCATTGCCTCTGTTTTGAGCTTTCAAATAATAAAATGCGCTTTGCGTAGCTCCCCGCCTTGAACAAGCAGCGGGAGACGAGCAAGCAGCGGGAGACGAAGGCGCCATGACTTGCGGCAGGGGCGGGGTTTCATGCCTCCCGACAAGAAACTCCTTGCCAGTGCAATGCGCTAGGGTCTGTTAAAACTAACGGAGTGCCTCGACGATGAGAGCGAAGTTGAGGGAAGCGAGAAAGACGAGGTCGAGTTTATCGAAGCGAGAGAAGATGCGGCGGAAGAGCCTTTCGATCTCGTTGCGCTTGCGGTACAGGGCTTTGTCGTACTGCCAGGACCGCAGGCGATTGCTTTTGGGCGGACCCACCGGGATGAAACCAAAGTCCAGGGCCAGTTGGAGAGTCTGGTTGTCCTCGTAGGCGCGGTTGATGCCCGCATCGCGGTGTTGGCGACGTGTGCAATTGGTGCCACAGCATCGCCTTTATGCCGTGGGTCCGTTGGTTGGGATCCGTAAAAACCCCATGGCACACAGTCGTTGCCGGGCTACCTGCTCAAGCTCCGCGGCCCGCGCTTGTATTGTTTGCGGCGCGGATATACCATCGATGTTGTTCCAACGATTTGCCGCGGGGCGAAGAACGCCTAAAACGAGGAGGACTCTCACGATGACGGACCACGCTTATCGCTGCGGTTGGCGGACTGGAGTCTGTGCATCTCTTGTGCTGGCTACGGGGCTGCTCATGGCTTCTGCCGCGCGAGCCCAAGCGGCGGGCAAAGGGCAAGCGGCGCCCGCCCTGAAGGACATTCCTATCCAACACGTCATTGTTATATTTCAGGAAAATCGTTCCTTTGATTCCTACTTTGGCACGTACCCGGGAGCGGACGGCATTCCGATGCGCAACGGGGTGCCCACGGTCTGCGACCTCGATCCCAAGGCGGGAGAGTGCGTCAAGCCCTATCTCGACCACAACGACGTGAACTGCGGCGGCCCGCACTCCGCAGGATCGTTTTTGGCGGCCGCTGCGAACGGCAAGATGAACGGGTTCATTCGAGTGGTCCAGTCTTCAGGAGGATTCGGTTTATATTCTCTTGCATGGGCTCGCAAGTACTGTAAGCAACCTACTGACCCAAGAGAGTCTGATCAAGTCATGGGATACCACAACGAAGGAGACATCCCGAATTACTGGGCCTACGCAAAACAATTTGTGCTCCAGGATCACATGTTTGAGACGTTGCATTCCTGGAGTTTTCCGTCGCATTTGTATCTTGTTTCCGCGTGGTCGGCAACCTGCGGCCAATCCGACAAACCCATGAGCTGCGTGAGCGCTCTCCTGCCCAAGGATCGGACGCTTAAAAATCCTACGCCGTTCGCGTGGACGGATATTACC
>JAJYHU010000321.1 GCA_021784615.1 Acidobacteriota bacterium
TATCGCGCCGCGGCCATCATCGGCCGCGTGCCGCTGCTGGAAGCGATCAACCGCGAGATCCTGCTGGAAGTTTTCAATTCCGAATTCGATAAAGGCAAATTCAACTGAATGTCAGAACTTTCCATTTGGCATCCTTTCACCCAGGACGCGGTTGATCCCGCGCCGATTGCGATTGAGCGCGCCGAGGGCGTTTATCTTTACACGGCTGACGGCCGCCGCCTGATTGACGCCATTTCCTCCTGGTGGGTCAATCTGCACGGCCACGCACACCCGCTGATTGCTGACGCCATCGCCCGGCAGGCGCGCGAGCTTGAACACGTCATCTTTGCGGGCTTCACGCATCAGTCGGCCGAGGAGCTTGTGCGCCGCCTGAAGCCGTTTCTGCCGCCTTCTATCGAGCACATCTTCTTTTCCGATGACGGGTCGACCGCCGTGGAAGTGGCCATCAAGATGGCCGTCCAATACTGGTGGAACCAGGGCCGGCACGAAAAGTGCAAGCTCGTGGCGCTCGATCATGCCTATCACGGCGATACGTTCGGAGCCATGTCCGTCGGGGATGACGGAGCGTTTGTCGAACCTTTCAACAGCCTGCGTTTTCCGGTGTGGCGCGTGCCTTCGGCTTATTGCTTCCGCTGCCCGGTGGGCGAGGAGCGGGCCACTTGCAAGATTGACTGCGTCGAGCCGCTGGCCCAGCTTCTTGAAGAAAAGCACGGCGAGATCGCGGCGGTGATCGTCGAACCTCTGCTGCAAGCCGCGGGAGGCATGATCGCCCATCCCGTGGAGTTTCTCGAGCGGATTCGCAAGCTCTGCACGGAGCATAACGTCCTGCTGATTGCCGATGAAGTCCTCACCGGCTTCGGGCGCTGCGGGCGGATGTTCGCTTCGGAGCTTGCGGGCGTCGCGCCGGACATCATGTGCCTTTCAAAAGGATTGACGGGCGGCTTTCTGCCGCTTGGAGCCACTGTGTGCACGAGCGCTATCCGCGAAGTCTTCCGCTCGCGCGACCGCACCCGGACGTTTTTCCACGGGCATTCCTATACCGGAAATCCTCTGGCCTGCGCGGCTGGGATCGCCAGCCTGCAGATCTTTGAATCGGAGCCGGTCTTTGAGCGCATCGCCGGGATCGAACAAATTCATGCCGAGCGATTGCCCTCGCTCAAAAACCATCCGGCCGTCGCGGACGTTCGCTCCATCGGCACGGTGGCGGCCCTTGAGCTTGACGCCGAAGACGCCGGATACCTTTCCGACCTGCGTCCGTTTCTCTACAATTTCTTTTTGGGAAAAGGCGTTCTGCTGCGCCCGCTCGGAAACATTGTTTATGTCCTGCCGCCCTACGCCATCACGCCTTCGGAATTGCATTTTGTTTACGACGTCATCACGGAAGCGCTCGACAGCCTGCCGGCGCGGTAGCGTCGGACCCGCTGCGTCCGACCCTATTTGCTGGCGTAGCGGTGCTGCCGCCCCGGCGAAAACCCACTTGAGGTAGCGGTTGACGTCGGGCCGCGTCGGACCGTAGTGGGTGCGGCCGCCGCTCGAATGCACGCGCGGCGTGGTGCCCGCGTAGGCGGCCAGATGCTCGGCGCTGGCGAAGCGCCCGATCTCGCCGATCTCGAGTTGCATCGTCGCCGCCAGGATCACGCCCGCTCCCGGCAAGCTCTTGAGAAGTTCCATCGCGGGCGTGACCTCCACCAACCTCTTCAGCCGCTCTTCAAATTGCGCGATCTGGCGCTTCAATCCGTCCACCTGATCGAGCATTTGTTCCAGCATCCAGCGCGCACAGAACCATGATGTCGTCGCCGTCGTAGATGGTGAAGCCCACCGGAGCGGCCCGGGCGTATTCCGTCATCTGGGTGGGGTTCAGGCCGAATATGCTCGGCTACTAGGCTAGTATCAGCGCCACGCCCCCCGCCGAAGGCCTGCGATGGGATTCTTGGGATTTTCGGGACGGAAATTCACATTTTTGCAATTCGTTGAAAATAGGGCCTTTGCAGGAATTTCGCCCGGCGCGAATTTGCCTTTTCAGCAAGAAGCGTTTCTAGAAGGGACACCGGGTAGAATTTACGCTTAAGCTGCGAACTTTGATTGCCGCATGCTACATCCTTGCAGCCACGGAAGCCCTGCCAATGTTCCAGCCGTCGACGGCCACGTAAGGCGTAGCGCCCTGCAAGGCATCGGCCGCGTAGCTCGCGGTAAGTTCCCGCTCTTCTCCGGGCATCAGTTCAAAGTAGTTGTCCTGCCAGAGCACCGGAAGAATCTCAGGGCCATGCTCGTTCTTATTGACGCGAAGGTGAATGAAAAAAGCAAGCTGCGAAGATGGATTCCTGACCGTCACGCGAGTCACGTCCCGGGCGCCGTCTTCGCGCGTCGAGGCGCGAACGTCAAGGCGCACATCGGGCAGGCTCTTCAGTTCCGTGAAGTCGGCGTAACTGCTGGTCGGCGTGTAATACCACTTGGTGTCCTGCCAGTCGAGAACGTCCGGCTTGGTGGAGAGCCAGTAGAAGTTGCTGCTCTCCAATGTCCCCGCTGAATCCTTCAAGGTCAGGCGGAGAAAGTACGTGGTGGAAAGGCCGTCCAGCTTGGGCACATCAAAAACGCGCGCGCTGCTGTTGGGGCCGACGCTGACCGTTTCTTCCTTTGAAAATTCCTTCTTCAGGTGAATGTTGTAAACCGCGGCGCCAACTTCCAGCTCTGGGTCTGAGCGCAAAAGTGAATTCACCACCACCACGGAACGATCGTCGTAGGAATACTGCACGTGAAGGGGTTCGCATGCCTTCTTAGTTCCGAAATACCCGCCCGCCGGCCGGAGATAATAGTCATAGAGATGCCAGATCACGCCCGGCCACGCATTGTTGAGCATCCACTGAATAACACCCGTCGCAACAGGTTTGTTCCGGCGGAAGGCCTCAAACATCGCCCGCTCGCCCTCGTAGGTCATCAGTTGCGACTTTTCGGCGTAGTCCTCAACGCCTGACGCCCGCCCGTAGCGCGCGTCAAGGGCCTGAGTAAAAATGCGCAGGTTTTTGAAGCTGCCGCTATTCTGGCCGCCGCCGGCGTGGAAGTTCCACACGGAGTCAATCGGCCAAAGGTCTTTTTTGGGCAGCATCCTTTTGAGCGAGGATACAGGAGGCGGAGCCGCGCCGGGGCTGGTCTCCGTGTTGAAGCCGAACGCTCCTCCATTTTTGGTATCCAGCAGCCAGTAATTCGGAGGCACCCAGTTGTAAGGGCCGGTCATCTTCAATCCCGTCGAACCAGTCACCGTGGTCACCTGCGCGCTTGCCGAGGACTGATGAGGATTCGGCCAATGGCATTCCGCCAGAACTTTCAGGTACATCCGCTCGACGCGCGCGGGCGGAGGGTTGTCGCTTCCGTAAAGCCAGTCCAGCATCGACGGATGGTTCTCGATGCGGCGGAGTTGGTCCCGGAGCGAGTCGGCCGCAACCGTGTAATCCTCGGGCTTCCAGGCCTTCCACTTTTCCCAGTGGTCGCAACAACACCAGCCCGCCAGCACCAAAATTCCATAGCGGTCGCACAGGTTGAAGAAGTTGTTGTCGACGATCTTCCCTTCCAGGCGGATCGTGTTCAGATGCATGTTTCTGACGTACTGGATTTCCTCTTCGGTCTTCTTCGGATTGAAGCGCAGCATCATGTCGGGTGCCCAGCCAGCGCCCAGAACCAGAATGGGTTTGCCATTCACCATGAATTGGCGATAGCCCTGCGCGTTGAATTTTGAGGTGATCTCCCGAACCCCAAACTGCACTTCACGACTGTCGGAAACCGAGCCGCCGGTCTCAAAGCGCAATGTCATGCGATAAAGATTTTGCGGCCCCCACTGCCAGGGCCACCACAAGCGCGGATGGCGGAGATTCAGTTGGGGAAATCGGCTGGGATCAAAAGTGACGTCGCGCGTCTCGTGCGGCTGGAGTTCCACTTCCTCTCGGAACTCGACATCGCCGATGTTACCTTTCAGAACGCCGCGCACCCTGTGGCCGGTAGCGTTTTCAAGCGCCGCGCGGACGGTGAGGTGGGCAACGTCCAGATTGGGCAGATCGAATCGGGTTGCCACTTGCGGATGCCGCAGCTCGACCGGGCCCGTGGCCGTCACCGAAACCGGCCGCCACAGTCCCATGTCCTTATCCGGAGGCGCGGGATTCCAATCCACCCAAGTGATGCCCAGATCGTCGGCATGAGGCGCGGAAACTTCGACGGCAAGCGAATTCACCTGGCCGGGCCGGGCCGCTGCGGTCACGTTAAAGTCATAGGTTCGCCACATGCCCACCACCTGCTTCGGCCCGGCAATCAGGCGCCCGTTCAGCCAGATGGCGGCGCGATAATTGATGCCCCCAAAGTGCAGCCAGATCTGCTTGCCATCAAAACTCCGGGGCAACTGGAAACTGCTCCGGTACCACCAGGGCTCTCTAAAGGGACTACCGGCCGGCATGTGAAGATTTGAAAAATTGGCTCCGATCGGATAGTTGTCACCGGGGATGTTATGAAGATTCATCCCGAAGTAAGGATGGCGGTAGACCTTATTCTTGACCAGTGCGGCGAGAACCGTGGAAGGAACAGCGGTCTTGTACCAGCCGGTCGCGTTGAAGCCGTTTTTCGAGATGGCGCTTCCTTGCTCAGGCACGCGCGCGGAGGATTGCAGGTTCCAGCCCTGCGCCAGCGTGACCCGAAGCGGTGACGAGTGATTCCCGGAAGACTGTGCTGCATAGATTGAACCCACTCCAACAAGCAAAGATAAGAGGAAAACACCGGCACGCTCTCGCATCGCACCCTCCCAGGCTCGAATTGGATCCCGCTTCGACTGCGATTGTATGACGGACGCGCGAGCCTCAGCGCGGCATCACGGGCAACACCAGCGCCGACGGGTGCGCGCTGTCGTGATAGATCACGTTGGTCGCCTTGACCATGCGCGTCGCAGACTCCGGTTCGCCGCCCGTGTTGGGATTGCGGTCAAAGCGCGGGAAATTGCTGCTGGAAACCTCCAACCGCAATCGATGCCCCACCTTGAAGACGTTGCTTGTGGACCAGAGGTCAATTGTAAACTTGTAGACTTGGCCCGGATTCATGAATTCCGGCGTCACCTGCGAATCCCGGTAGCGCGCGCGGAGGATCCCTTCCGTAAGGTTTTGCGCAAATCCATTGGGCCACACATCCACCAGCTTCCCGGTAAAATCCGTATCCACCGCCGAGGAACTGGCGTAAAGGATCAGCTTCACATGGCCCGTCACCTCAAAGTCGTGCTTGAATGCCGGAGTGGTGTAAACCAGGACGTCGGGCCGGGCTTCGTCGGGGCGCTGATCAACCGCCCCGGCTGGAACCTCGCTGGGATTACAGCAGAGCGGGCCGCCAAGCGTGGGTACCGGATTTTTGGGGTCATAGACGTAGTGGTCAGAGGGCTCGGAGTTCGGCAGCGAGGTGGAAAGGCCGCCATCGCCTGTGAGCATGTTCGCCTTGCCGCCGGAATGCAGATAGTATTCAGTGCTTTTGGCTTGCGCCGGCGGCCAGCTGTCTTCTTCGCGCCACTTATTGATCCCCATCACAAAAATCTTTACGGGCTTCTCGTTTTCAATTCCGTTGTCGATCCCTTTCAGGAGATGGTCGTACCAGCGGAACTGGAGATCGTCAAAATTGACCACCGCCTGCGGGCCAAAATCAACGCTGCCGACTTTCTCGCCCATGCCGGCGTGTCCACCCACGATAACCAGCAGGCGCTGGCCGTTGCGCGCGGCTTCGCTGCCGCCGTGGGCTTTGATGCCCATGTAGTTCTTCAGCGCCCCGCCCTGGAAAATGTCGTACCAACCGGCAACGGTATAAGCCGGAACCTTGATGTCCGCGTAATGGTCCTCAATCGACCATCGCTTCCAATAAGCGTCAAAGCTAGGATGCTTGAGCCAGTCGAGAAAGTACGGCGCGAGGGTTTTGAGCCCGGCGGGTCCTATCATGTCACCCGGAAAATTGAACAGGGAAAACTGGCTGAGTGGCAGCGCCCAGATTCCCTCCTTGGCGTTTGC
>JAJYHU010000350.1 GCA_021784615.1 Acidobacteriota bacterium
TAGGTCTCATGGCCTTTCGCCACTCGATCGAGTTCCGCAAGGATTTGTTTCTCCCTAGCGGTTTTGGCTAAAGGAGAATTTGAGGCAGGGGATTGGTTCTGCTGGCAGAAAAGCGCCGCAGCCGCTGCCAACAAAATTGCGGCCGTCAAGGCGGTGCGCTTTATTGCCGTTCGCATGCTTGACACTCCTTTCCTTCGGCGGTGTTGGCCGACCGGGAAAGACTTCAAGCATCCTAACCCCATGCGCGCGGCACCCGCTCTATGCCGCGCCACCCGCTAGCCGGCCCATTCCGGAAACGCCGCAAGGGCGTCCATGTAATTATGGATTTTGTCCGTGTGGGCGTCTTCCTGCCAGCCTCCGCGGCCCGGCTCAAGGGCGCTATCGCGCGGGCATCCATCGTCATTGATGGCGTAAAGGCAAAAATTGAGCGCCTGCCACGCGAGCCCTTTGTACTCCTCGGAGCCGGTTGCCGCCGAATACATGGCGAGCACCGCGCCGTAGGTGGAAAGCGCGCCGCCCCAGGGATTCTTGTCCTGGGTCTGCTCGCCGCACACCGGCACACCCATCCGCACACTGGTGAAGCGCTGGTTGACGAATTCGATCACCATCTTCGAATGCTCGCGCCAGCCCGGATCGAGCGCCTCCTTTTTCTCCAGCAGGTAGCGCGCCAGGTTGTTCGGCGACCAGGAGTTGCGATTAGTATCCGAATCGTGGTCTTCAAAGAACTGTACCCACAGCGAACCGTCCTGGGCGAGATTGGGAATCTGGTAGTTCCTGATCCACGTCCACAATTTCTGGCGCGGCTCCTGGAACTCTGCGTGGCCGTGCTCGATCAGCTTGTCAAACAGGCGCAGGATAAAGGACATGTCGGCGGAGACGGGGCTGCGGCTTGCGCCCGTGCGGTAATCCACGCGGAACGGCCAGGGTGAAGCGTCCGTGCCTCCCGGTCCCATGTTGGCCGCAAGAACCCGTGCGTTTTGGAGCGCCTGCTTCAGGTAACGGCCGTCGTGGGTTTCCTCGTACAGCAGCGCCAGAGCGTAGCCGGCGATCCCGCCCTTGTCGGGCTCGGTCTCGTAGGGCCGGTCGCGCTGGCAGCCGCAGTCGGGCGGCTGCGGAAAGCGCTCGCGGAAACCGGTCGAGCGCGTGAAGCTCGGCCACTTGCCGGCCGCAGGCGTCAGGCTGTCGCGCACCAGGTAGTCGCCCATCGAGCGGGCCACCTGGAGCCACTTGCGATTGCGGCCACCCCGCGAGTGGTAGTACTTCAGGTAAGAGATAATCCCCACGCCGTTCTGCATCGCGGGGATAAAATCCTTGCGCCTTTCAACCGGCTCGTAATTGCCGTCCATGAAGGTCATCACCACAAAGCGCGGATACCCGTGCTCCAGAGGACATTTCTGGTACCACTGCATCTCGCGGTCGATGGCGTCGCCCCAGGACGTCCAGGGCAGCAAGACGCCGTGCTGGTCGTAGACGGCCTTGTGGTTGCCAATCCACCCGCTTGGCTCGGCGCGGTGCGAGTCGGCCGGCAGCGACGCGGCGGCGGCGTTGGCCAGGGCTTTGGGGTTTGCTAACATCCGCGACGCCGGCTTTGCCACCAGCGTTCCGGCAATCGTGCAGAGTAAATCACGGCGGGTCAAGCTTCCCAGCGGCATAAAGCACTTCCTCCTGTGTTTTGCGACCACAAAAATGTTAAGGAATCACATGTATACACCCCGCGCGCCTTGAATGCAACCAAAGCCGGGGACCTCCAGCTTCCGACGGTCCCGGCGCGCAATTGCCTCGGGATGCTTTCCGCCTGCGATTTCAAATCTGCAATCCCAAATTTGAGATTCTCGAACTCCGGCAGGCTTTCGAGCCAACACAGCATCGACCGCACTCCCCCCGCCGAGCCGCCAGCCGCAGGGCTTGAGAAACAACGCGGCGCGGCCAGCTCTCACCGGGCTTATTGCATGTCGCTCATGGAGGGCGGCGCATCGCCGGGCGAGCTACCCCAATGCTTGTTTGGCCGCGGCCCCATCTGGAGTTCGAGCGTTCCGCCCTGGTTGATCTCCTGCTGTGTAAACCAGGGCTTTGAGAGCGGCTTGCCGTTCAAGACCGCTGACTGGATATATTTGTTGCGCCTTGAGACGCCGTCGGCGCTGAGGGTGAACGTTCTGCCGCCCGGCAAATGGATTGTGGTCTTCCGGAACAGTGGGCTGCCCATCACGTAATAAGGGGCGCCAGGACAAAACGGATAAAAGCCCATCGCGGAAAACACGTACCAGGCGCCCATCGCGCCCTGATCGTCATCGCCGGGAAGTCCCAGCGGTGTGTCGTTATACCAGACCTCCATGATTTCCCGAAGCATCTTCTGGGACTTCCAGGGCTGGCCCGCAAAATCGTACATGTAGGCGATATCAAAGCTCGGCTCGTTGCCCTGCGCGTAGTTTCCAATCAGGCCCGTCATGTCCGCAAACTTGGAGAGGAATTTAAACTTGGGAAGTCCGCCGTATTGCTCCGCGAACAACTGGTCCAGCTTTTCAAGGAACGCCTTGCGCCCGCCGAACAGTTGGATGAGCCCGGCAACGTCCTGCGGGACGTTGAACGTATACACCCAGGAGTTGCACTCCGTAAAATAGTCGCGGCCGCCCGGCCCGCTCGGCAGGATGGGATTGAATCCCTTCACCCAATGGCCGTCCGCGGATTTGGGCGCCATAAAGCCGATGGACTTGTCGAAGACGTTCTGGTAATTGTGCGCCATCCGGATGAAGCGCTCGTAATCTTCGGTGTGGCCCAAGGCCTTCGCCATCATCGCCACGCACCAGTCGTCGTATGCCGCTTCCAGCGTCACCGACACCGCCTGCCGCCGCTCGAACGGGTGGACTTCCGGGTTGGTCTCCTTTTCTCCTTCCTTGAGCGCTGGGAAAAATCCCTTTTCCAGATAAATTTTGCCGAGGTCCGTCATCGGTCCTCTTCGCCAGGGCAGCATGGTCCCGTGGAGCGCCTGGTTCTTCATCGCTTCATACGCTTTTTCAGCGTCAAAGCCGCGATAGCCTTTGAAATAGGTGTCCGCGATCAGCTCATCGGCGTGGTTGCCGACCATGGGCATAAACTCTCCCCACACTCTCGGAAACGCCGGCAGCCAGCCCCATTGCTCATCCATCCGCAGGAGGGACTTGATGATCGCTTCCTGCTGCTTAGGATCGAGAAGGAGTTGCAAAGGGTGCTCGCAGCGGAAGGTGTCCCAAAACTGGCCGTGCGTGTAAAAATCCGTGCCGTTCGTGTTGTGAACCTTGTGGTCGTACCCGCTGTAGTAGCGGCCGTCCTCGGTGATGTCCATCATGTTTTCTTCGGCGCGATAGAGCGAGCTGTAAAAGATGGTCTTCTGTTTTTCCGTTCCGCCCTCCAGTCTGATCTTTCCCAGCAGGTTGTTCCAGGCTGCTCTGGTCTGCTGTTTTCGCAGCGCAAAATTCCATCCGCCGATCGCTTCATCCAGGTTCTTTTTTGCCTGCGCAAGGCTGATGAAAGATAGTCCGGCTTTTATCTGGACCCACTCGCCCCCCGCGGCCGCAAAATCGAGCGTGAGGCCGACCTTCCGGCCTTCGCTGCGCTGCGCTTCTTCAGACTTGCCGCCGTATTGCCAGGCGGCTGCGCCCTCCGAGGGCCGCGAAAATTTAAGATAGAAATAATAAGGAACGCCGTGGATGGTCGTCATTCCCTCGACCTCGGTGGGAGAAACCCTCTGCATCAAGCCCTGATCGTCCATCATGATGCTGACGCGCCGGCGGCCTGCGGAAAGGAATTGAAAGCGGTAAAAGACGGCGAAATGCCCCACCGTGTAGGAGGCCTCGATGTTGTCGTCCGCAAGCAATCCCTCGTAGTAGTAAGGAGTGCGGGTTTCAAAGTCGCGGTCAAAATTGGAGGCGAGCGCCCCCGGATCGGTCTTGAGGCCGCCGGTCGTGGGCATCAGCGTTACGCCGCCCGCCGGGAAGCCGTAGATCTTGGTCGCCAGGTAGCTATCCCGAAGGCCGGGGTTTAGAAGCGGAGTCACCTGCGGATAGCCGTGCGGCAACTGCACCGTGGGGCTGGTGGTCGACAGCAGAAGGCTGATGCCGCCGATGGCGGGATTGACGTAATCGACCGGCTGCTTTCCCGGACGCGCGGAAGCGATGCAAGCAAAAATCATCAAAGCGAACGTTACACAAGCTGGAACCAACCTTTTCATGTGAGGTCTCCCTGATTTCTACCCGGCGGATGGCGCTACCGAAGCCCCAAAAATGCAGCCGTCGGGTATGACCGTGAAATGATGCTAATGAGAT
Organism: Acidobacteriota bacterium; assembly: GCA_021784615.1. Classification (GTDB taxonomy): domain Bacteria; phylum Acidobacteriota; class Terriglobia; order UBA7540; family UBA7540; genus JAMCXS01. The sequence goes on from JAJYHU010000350.1 coordinate 4,299, forward strand.
CTATGCTGCCTTCTGCATTTGCCCGCGAAAGTAAAGTGAGACAAACGCCATGGTGAATTATGCACGATGAAAGGTGAGTTATGAAGCGGCGATTAGCAGGCCGGAGATTTTTTGCCGCGCATGGCTGCCTGCCCGTTACTGCCGGCAGCCTCATGGTGGGTCGCGATATACGGGTCCAGCAGATGACAGCTTATTCCCAAAAGTTCCGATCCCTTGGTATCCGCTACAACATTTACAGGTACAGCACCGCGAGGCTAAAGTGGCGGCAACAGCAGCACGATCTGGGCGGGGTGTATAATGCGCCCGATCGTTGTGCCACCGTGTGGGGATCCGTCATCAGCACGTTGCGGAGGGAGGGCTTGTGAGCGCAAGGAGCGTGTTTCGATGCCACCGTTGAACAGAAGGGGATTCATCTCGCGCGCCTCGGCGGCCGCAGGTTTTGCGGCGCTCACAAGGGCCACAAGGTTGAGTGCCGGGATGCCGGAGTTGAACATGCTCTCGCCGGGATTGGACGCGAGGCCTGCCGGTGCTGCTGGCAAGGTTGCGTACCAGTACCTCGGGAATATCCAGTTCGATACGGCCAAGGTGCCTTTCAGCCGCTACGGCTCGTACCTGGCATTTTCACGTCTTCCGGAGTCAGAGGGCATCCGGGAGGGACTCTACCTGCGCACTCTTCACGGAGGCGTGAGCTGTCGTGAGATTTTCCGCCTACAGCTCGTTGACGGGGAAAATCCAGTCCCGTTCAAAGAGATTGCAACCCCGACGCTCCTGACGCTTCAGGCTGCCGGCGGGGAAGTGGAGATCTCCATTGCCGAGCCCAAATTAGTCCGCGTGCGCGGCCGGGGAGTCGGATTGTGCCTCGCAGCGCCGCATGCCTCAGCGGGAGATGCGTACCAACGAGGGTTCGCAATTCCAATAGGTCCCTCTCACTGGGAAGTCAACAATTCCTCACAGCGGATCACGCTGATGCTGTCATCGCTTGGGGGCCGCATGATGGTGGATGCCCCTTGGGAAGGGAAAAAGTCCGGGCACATCGCAGTCGATTTCCTGCCGGACCCCACCTCTGGAACGTTCGATGGCGCTATCGAAAAGTTTTCGAACGCATGGAATCCGCACCAATATCCGAATAGCTTTATTGCGGCGCTCGAGGCCCTCAAGGACGAATACCAAGCATGGCTCGAAAAGATGCCGGAGGTGCCCAAAGAGTTCGGCGCGGCGGCCGAGCTTGCAGCTTATGTGGGTTGGGAGAGCATCGTAGCTCCCGAGGGCCATCTGACGCGCCCCGCCATGCTGATGTCCAAGAACTGGATGACCAATGTCTGGAGTTGGGACCATTGCTTCAATGCCATGGCGCTAATCTTTGAGAACCCGCTGCTCGCCTGGGACCAATATATGCTTTTCATTGATAACCAAAACAGGTACGGCGCATTTCCTGATTGGAGTAATGACCAAAGTGGCGGATGGACGATCACCAAGCCTCTCATTCACGGCTGGGCGATCGAATGGATGATGAAACGCAGCCAGTGGATTGACCTTAAGCGCCTGGCTGAAGTCTACGAACCCTTGGCTCGGTGGACGGGCTGGTACTTTAAGTACCGGGATAGTGACCATGACGGACTGCCGGAATACAACAACGGAATGGATTCGGGGTGGGATAATTCGACCGTCTTCCTGATGAGGCCGCCGTTCGAAACGC
>JAJYHU010000090.1 GCA_021784615.1 Acidobacteriota bacterium
AAATCCTATTTAGTGTTAACAGGCCCTAGATCAATGACCGCTTGAATAGATTCTACAATGTATTGTCTTTCGGAGAGCTTTCGGTCTATACTGGGCCATGTCGCGACGCCCTATCGAGGTGAAGGTATCTGCAGAAGATCAGAAGGAACTCCAGAAACTTTTGCGGGCCGGCATCCAGCCGGTCCGCGTAGTATTGCGCGCGCTGGCGTTGGAACAGCTCTCGCTCGGGTTGATGGCGCCGGCCGTGGCCAAGGTGGTGCATTTAACGCCCCAAGCCGTGCGGCGGATTGGCCACCGATATCGGAGAGGCGGACTCCAAAGCGCGCTCTACGAGAGGCAGGGTCGGGGTGCGGAGCCTCTGCTGGACGCCTCGGAAAAGCAGCGGATCATCGCTATGGTTTGCAGCCAGCCCCCGCCCGGCTGCGCCCGTTGGACGGTCCGGTTGGTGGCCGAGCAGGCGGTCAAGCGAAAACTGGTTCCGAGGGTTGGCCGGGAGACGGTTCGCGTCTTATTGCTCAGCCACGACCTGAAGCCGTGGCGGGAAAAAAATGTGGTGCGTCGCGGAACTGAACCAGGAGTACGTTGAGAAGATGGAAGACGTTCTGGCAACCTACGAAAAACCCTATAATCCGGCGGAGCCGGTCGTCTGTTTGGACGAGAAGCCGGTGGTGTTGCATGCCGACTTGCGGCTTCCAACACCGGCCGCACCCGGCCGGATCGCTAAACGCGACAACGAGTACAAGCGCTGCGGCAGCACAGCGAACGTCTTCTGCGCCGTGGAGCCGAAGGCCGGACGGCATTTCACTTTGCCCACCCCGGATCGGTCCGCTCCCGAATTTGCCCAGGCCGTGGACACGATTGTAAGCTGTTACCCCTTGGCGCAAACGATTCATGTCGTGATGGACAATCTCAACATCCATGGCCGCAAGTCACTCACTGATCATTTCGGGAAGGCAAGCGGCGACGCTCTCTGGAAGCGCCTCACGGTCCACTACACGCCCAAGCATGGGAGTTGGCTGAACCAGGCGGAAATCGAGATCAGTCTGTTCTCCAGGCAGTGCCTGGGCCGTCGGAGAATTCCCAACTTGGCCATCCTCCGACGGGAAGCCCATGCCTGGAATCTCAAGGTCAACCGCATCCGGGTGAAAATCGACTGGCAATTCACACGCCGGAAGGCGCGTGTGAAGTTCGGCCATAAAAGGAATCTTTTAAGGCGGTCGAAGACCTAGTGAGCGCGTAGCGCGTCCTCCGGGGTTGGGGTCCGCAGTTCTTCGCAGTAATGCCGGTCAAAAGCCGCGGACTGCAAGACCGGCGGCCTGCGCTACAGGGCTTGAAGCACGTGGAGAAGCCGGTTTAAGCTATTGATCATGACACTCGAAGAATTCCGGGAATCCCTGCGGGGTGCGGGGCCGCCCGGTAATTTAACCCTGGCCCTTGGTGGCCTGTGGTGGGACGCCAAAGGCAACTGGAACCGCGCTCATGAATCGGCCCAGCAGGATGAGGGCCCTGAGGGTCCGTGGGTGCATGCCTACTTGCATCGGAAAGAGGGAGACTCTTCCAACGCAGCCTACTGGTACCGCCGGGCCGGCAAGACTCCCGCCCGTTGTTCGCTGGAACAAGAGTGGAGCACCATCTCCGAGTCGTTGTTGGGATAGCCGCTAGAGCAGACTTCGCGCCTTTCAAAGGCCACGAATTTTCCGGAAGATCCCACCAAAAACCGCACAAACGCCGGTCTGCGCCGTTCACGCACTAAGGGATGGCAAAGGGGACGTAGCCATTTCTACGGGTGCCTGCGAGGCAAGTACCGCCTGACATAGAAGCGTGAGACCACCGAAGGCTTGCAGAGCGCGAGCAGGGTCAAGGAGATGGTGGCTGAAAATCACCAAATTTGGTTGGTTTCGGCCAAAACGCGCAGAATTCCCTTGAGGCCGAAATTGCGTATTCTTTAATTCCTTGTGTTATCAATGCGTTACAGACGCCGCCCGCGAGGGATTGGCAACCCATGTGCCCGTATTCAAACCAGGAGACGTTAACTGAGGGAACGGTCGAACCTGGAGGTTGAGCATGAGAGCGAAAAAGATAGGCTGGTTTGCAGTTTTGATTACTCTGGCCGCCGCGTTGGCGGGTATTCCCGGGTTTGCGCAAGAGGCACAGACATCCACCGGCGTGGCGCGCGTCAGCTTGATCAGGGGCGACGTCTCAATGATGCGCGGCGATTCCGGCACATGGGTGGCGGCAACCGTGAATACTCCCCTTGTTCCCGGCGACACGATTGTTACGGGAGCCGGCTCGCGCACTGAGGTTCAGCTTGATTACTCGAACGTGCTCCGTCTCGACCAAAATGCACAAGCGAAGATCGCCGATCTGAACGCCTCGCGCATCCAGCTCCAGGTGGCGCACGGCACGGTTGACCTTGCGGTGGTTCAAGGCAATCAGACGGAATCCGAAGTGGACACTCCGAACGTGGCGGTTCGGCCGCTGCAGCCGGGGACGTACCGAATTGACGTGAACTCGGACAGTCTGTCCGTGGTGACCGTCCGCGACGGCCAGGCACAAATCTCAACGCCTCAAGGCTCGACGAATGTGGATGCGGGCAACCAAATTACGGTCGAGGGCGCTCAAAATCCGCAGTACCAAATCGCCAGCGCGCAGCCGCTCGACGGATGGGACAATTGGAACCAGGAACGCAATGCCGTAATTGAAAGGGCGTCGAACTACGACCACGTCAACCGCTATTACACCGGCGCACAGGACCTTAATACCTATGGCCGTTGGATCCAGGTGCCCAATTACGACTGGTGCTGGACGCCCTACGTCGATGCCGGCTGGGTCCCATATAGTTACGGCCGTTGGGTGTGGGAGCCCTTTTACGGATGGACATGGGTTTCTTATAATCCCTGGGGTTGGGCGCCCTATCACTATGGCCGCTGGTTCTTCTATGACAATATCTGGTGCTGGTGGCCGGGCGCCGTGACGCCCTATTACCAGCCTCTATGGGCGCCGGCTTACGTTTCCTTTATCGGCTTCGGCTATGGATACCAGCGCTTCTCTTTCGGATTTGGATTTGGGTTCGGTTCGATCGGCTGGTTCCCGCTGGGGCCTCTGGATCGATTTGATCCCTGGTGGGGCCGGGGCCACTCGTTCCGCGTAGAAAACTTTAATAATTACTATGGCCGGGGATTTGGCCGTGAAGGGCGTGGCCATGGCCGCGACGGGCGCGGCTTCTACGGCTCCAACGCGGAGGCGCTGATGAACAACGCGCATGTTCGCCGCGCCATCACCATCATGCCGGCAAACCGCTTTGGCCAGGAGGCCGTGTTCCGGAATCGCCAGCCGGTAAGCGCTGAGATGTTGCGAAATGCAAGCCTCGTCAGAGGAACGCTGCCGGTGGTTCCGACCCATGCAAGCCTTACCGCATCCAGTCGCGCGCCGGTGGTCCCTCGAGGAGCGCTGAACCGCACGAGCAACACTCGATTCTTTTCGCGGAGGCCGGTGGCGATGCCCCGTCAGAACCACTCCTTCAACTCTCAAACGTCATCCATTCGCCAAATGGTGCAAAGCCGTAACCACCAAGCTCCTGGCGCGCGCCCGGGAAGTTCCAATGGGCAGGCACGCACATTCCAGGCGCCGGGCGGGAATAGAGGCCAGGGGACGGTTCGCGCGTTCTCTAACGGCCGCGGACAAAACTCCGGCAGAACCGTAAGGGCATTCGGGGATCGCACCACCCAATCCGGCGCTCAGGGCAACCAGGCAGGCTGGAGGAAGTTCGGCGCGCCCAACGCGCAAGCGGGAACAAACGCCCGCGGAGGGCAACAGCGGTCTTCCGGAGCCGCCGTGAATCGGCAGAACCCTCGGAATGAATCAACGCAAGCCGGCGGGAACCGCTTTGGGAATCGATCCTCCGGAAAGCAACCTTCGGCAAGGGTAGAGCGCCAGGGGCCGGCGCCGGTCGTTCGGCAAACACCGCAATCGCGGCAATCTAATCCGCCTCGCGGAGCGACCAGAGCAAGGCCGAGCCAATCCGGCTGGAACCGCTTTTCGGGCAACGCTCCGGCATCTTCTCGCCAGGCGCCGGGCAATTCGCAAAGATCCACGCCCCGTGCGGCGCCCTCAGGACAGAACCAGCAGAACGGAGGCGGCAGCTTCCATCGCTTCACACCCCAATCAGCGCCACAGAACGGAAATCGTTCATCCGGCTTCTCAAGAAGCGCCTCCCAATTCCGCAGCGAGAACCGGAGTGGTAGCTTCCAGCGCTTCACGCCCCAGTCTTCGCCGCGCGGCGGAAATCCTTCCTCCCGTTTCTCAAGGACCGGCCCTCAATCCCGCAATGAGGGCCGCGCCGGCTGGAGCCAATTTACGCCGCACGCGCAAGCTCCCGCGCAGAATCGCGGCGGCTTTTATAACGGGTCATCGCAACGTGGATATTCTTCGCCCCGCTATGAAAGCCGCCCAAGCTACGGGTCGCACTCCTATTCACGCCCACCGCTGCGGCTGAACAAACCTATCGTCACCGAGCGCCGGTCTCAGTCGTATAGCGCGCCGCGGAGCAACTCCGGTTACCGGGGAGGCGGAGGCTACAGGGGTTCATCGCCGCATTACTCTCGTGGCTCGGGAGGCGGAGGTTCCCGGGTCTCGTCGCCGCATTACTCATCCCACAGCTCAGCCGGCGGCCGCGGAAGGCGCTAGGCGCACAGCAATCCCTCACCCAAGTAAAGAAAGGGCCTTGCCCTCCAGAACAAGGCCCTTTCTTCCAAGCAGGAGCAAGGCGCTTCATCACTTCTCACGCGCCCGAGTCACTCGCATTTGACGATGCTTCCGCTGTCCGTTTCATGGCCGGCGGGGCTATCGGGGCCGCTCTCGCCTGCAAAGGGCCAATTGACGTTCAGCCACAACTCCTGCTCGCGGACTTTGGCGGGAACATTATCGACCCGCAGATTTTCAAGCCAGTGGACTCCCGTTTTCCCCGCCACCAGAATGTCCTTGTCGCCGTCCGCATCGATATCAGCCACAATGATCTGCGTTCCAATTTCAGCCGTGCCATTGTAACTGATCGGAAAACGCGTAAAGGTGGCAGTCCGGCGGTCGATTTTGTAATAGTAAATGCAAAGCGGGTCGTAAAGGCCGGGATCAGGATCGGCGCGATAACGCTTGCCGGTGATCAATTCCAATTCTCCGTCATCGTCAATATCGGCCAGCTTCAGCGCATGAACCTCGGAGAATGAATCGTCGATGAGGTGCCGTTGCCAGGTGCGCCGTCCGTGACTGACCTTCTGCTCCATCCAGTAGAGCCCGAAGTTGTGGCCGTGGCCGTAAATAAGGTCCATCTTGCCATCCGCGTTGACGTCATAACCCAGGATGGGGAATCCGGCCTCGCCCAGTTCCCATTCCGGATGCCAGTTCCATTTGTCCCTGTCGGCATCCACGTTCTCCAGCCAGCCGTGGATGGAGAGCAGGTCCGGCTTCCCATCGCCATTGATATCCGCAACTCCCACGCCGTGGCCGTCAGCCGTTTTGCCACCCACATAGTGCACCACGGGTTGCGCGCCTGCGAAGTTGATCCAGATCAAGCTGGAAGGGGAATAGTGGGCAACGGCGATATCGGGCACACCGTCGCCGTTAATATCGGCATGGACCATTCCTTCCGTCGCCCTTGAATGACAAATGAAGTGTTTTTTCCAGAAAGCGTCCGGCTTCTTCGGATTCTTATACCACCAGATGCCGTCGGTTTGCCACGCCGCGGTGACCAAGTCCAGAGATCCGTCGTGGTTGACGTCCACAGGGAATTGAGCGCAATCCGCCACAAATTCAATCTTCTTCACGCCCGCCGCGCCAAACGGCCACACGCTTGTGTACCTCCACTGATGTCTTTTCCACACGACGCTGAGCGGCCCGGGGTTTTCATACCAGTACGCTCCACTCACAATGTCCAGCTTCCCATCACCATCGACATCCATCACG
>JAJYHU010000047.1 GCA_021784615.1 Acidobacteriota bacterium
TATCTCAACGCTCCGATCCATTATCAAAAGTCGATCCGGTTCACCATCGAGCACGGGTACGACGACAACTTTGACAATCCTTATACCTCGACCGCGTTTTGGTATCAGACGGACCCGCGGGTGTCGTATTTTCCGCTGCCGGCGGCGAAAGGCCGGTTGCCGCTGTGGCTGGCGGAAGTGTCGGCAGCCATCGAGTGAGAAACCAAGCTGGAGGACGAACTGGCGGCCTGGCAGCAGGAGGGAAAGCATCACCTGAGCAAAGCTGACGAAAAGCTGTACCAGGCGCTGGTGGCATCACGGAACAAGGAGTTCCGCAAATTTGACTTTCACGACTACCGGCGCGACGTACTGGCCCTGGAATCGCTCGTCAACGGTTACGTTCAGAAAAACGAAGGAACAAAATAGAGGAACGTAAATCCATCTTCACACATCGGCATTGATCGCGGAAACAAATTAGGCCTATGAGTCGTCTGTATCGTCCCTTTATGCGCGTCGCCTGCATTGCAGCAGCGGCACTCGCGGCCTGCGCGCAGATGCGCGCTCAGCCGCCTCGCACCTTTGATCTTAACGGCAACCTCAAGCTGGTGGATCTGCCCCCTGAAGCAACTCCGGTTGAAGCGATTGTGGTCCGCCTGCATCCAAAGAAAGGAGGTGCTTTTGATATTCAGGCTGATCCGGACCCAGACGGTACTTCCGTCATGAAGAACGTCAGGCCTGGACGCTGTTCTTTGGAAGTGCCGGTCCGTGGCAGGATTCTGCATTTCACCATTGGCTCCCAAAACCTCGCCCCCGATGCGTTTCACCTCGATTCGAGCGTGGCAGATACCCTTCAAATCGCCCTCAGCCTGAAGATCTCGAGCCTCTTTGTGACGGTGCGTGGGTTACCCAGCGAAGGCGGTGGCATCGTCGCTCTGCTCGCCCCTGCGGTGGCGCTGCGGCTATCGTGTTATTCGTTCGCCCTGAGAGGAGTTAAGACGGAGTACCGGTCAATTCCACCGGGGCGCTCTCGGATTTTCATTGTCGATTCGCGATTTGTGAACCATGTTTCAGCGTATGCACCGCGCTTCCCAGATTTTCTCGAGAATCAGGCGACAGAGGTCGAGGTGTTGGATGAGGGGAAAACAAAGGCAACAGCAGCGTGTCTGAATGCCAGGACGGTCCGGCAGGCGTTTGCGCAGGCTGGCCCTGTGCTATAGTTATTGCACAACTACCCACTTTGCTTGGGAAGTGACCGGCATAGCGTTCCAGGAATCAAAGTTCTTCGGAATCAGCATCTACAACCGGGAGACCCAGCGTTTTGAATTCCGGCCGGGGCCGGTTCTTCTTGCCAACATCGTGCTCGGCGGCGAAATCAACCGAACCACCCCCAAGACGCAAAGCGCGCCCGGCACACGCCAAGTAACCGAGTGGGCCATCGAGCCCCAATTCGAAATAGGAATGGATTTCCACCCCGGCAAGAAGAGCGCTCAGCGTTCTCCCCGAAAGCGAAACCGCGCGATTACCGCAGTTCCTTGCGATTGTGCCTTGCCCAGGCGCTATCGCGAGGCACCGCTTTCATCTTGTCGCCGCAGGTACATTTGCCTGGCTTGTTCGACATGCCCATGCAAGGGCAGGATTTTGACCCCATGCAAGCGCAGACATAGACGTCCTTCTTGGCATTCGATTGGGGCGTTGCCGATCCGATCTGCACTAACCCCAAACACAGCGCCAACGCCATCCCCAGCAATACTGCGTTGCTCGTCAAGCGCACTTTGCTCCGCATCAAACTTGCCCTCCTTTAAAGAGGTTTTTGCCCCGATTCAATGATGCTATCCCGCGCGCTTATTGAAGTCAAGCCCATGGCAAAGTTTTGACGCTACCCGAGCCCAATTAACCACTATCTGAGTGCCCGCTAAGCTCAGCGGCCTTTCATGTATTTGTCCGCAAAATTCAAGAACTGGTCCCAGTCATAAGCCGTCACGTTGTGGGGCCCGCAGCGCAGATGAAAACCAATCCGGGTCATGATGGGTTGTTCGATTCCCGGCATCGTTGTCCCCCCAAATCCGCCCGTGCCCAACAGCCGGTAAACTGGAGAGGCGGCCTTGGCGGCCAGAAACATACCCTTGGGATCGGCCCACAGGTCGCCCGCCGCGGTTGCAATGTACACGGGCCGCGGAGCGATGAGTGCGATCAGTTCGTGCTGGTCCACGGGCAGCGCGTTAACATTGTTATTGAATTTTTTGAAATTCCCGCAAAACCACCAAGGAAAATTCATGTTGATGGATTTTACCGTTTCGCCGAACCAGCGCCGGCTCAGTTTCGCGCCCCCTTCGCCGGAATCGTTGGAAATCACCATCGCAAAGCGCGTATCCTGCGCGCCCGCCCAAAGAGCCGTTTTGCCCAGGCGCGAATGCCCGATCACAGCCACCCGATGCGCATCAACGTCCTGGTCGGTTTCAAGATAATCCATCGCCCGGCTCAAGCCCCACGCCCAGGCTCCAATCGCGCCCCATTGATCAGGCGCGACCGTTGTCTGGCCGGGACGAAGGTAGAGCCCCCGCACGCCATCGCGCATGCCGCCATTGAAATCCGGTTCGATGTCCCCGTAATACGCGGTCGCAAGGCCGTACCCGCGTGAGAGAATCTTCTGCACCTGCCAGCGGCACAACGCCACACCGCGAGTGGCCTCCGTCGCATGATGGTCAACCACGCCCCAACCGCTCGGCATCCAGCCGCGGCTCAAAGAAATCCCAGGGTCCAGGCTGACCGCCTGATTGCCGGCAAAGTTCAGTCCCAGAAACATGGGAACAGGTTCCCGCGCCCCCTTCGGTAGATAAATCAGCAGGTGCATTTGAGGTCCAATCTTCGAGCCGGTAAAGAAGATGGTGACCTCTTTCCGCACAGCCTTTCCACCCAGCGCATTCGGATCGACTGACGTGACACGGAAGATCATCTCAGGGGGACGTCCGGGACTGCGCCCGTAAACGTTCTCCTCGAATAATCTCAGAAGTTGCGGCCGCCGCTGCTTCATCCACATCCGGGCGCTGGTCACCCGCTGCCCGTTAGCCATCACCAGAGGATTAGGCAGCGTGTAAGGCGGCACCTTCGACTCGTTGTAGTTTATTCCCGGCCGCTGCGCCACGCCGCTTCCCGCCGCAAGAAAAAGAATCAGGCCGGCAACCATCACCTTGCAGAATCCTATAGAAAATTCGTTTTCTTTCGTGTCCTTGCGCCACCGTCGGCATCGTTCATAGCGGCTTCCGGAATCCGTGTTTTTCATCATGGCATCTCCTTTTGGTTAAGATCGCTCACGAAACCTCTCCAGCCGGGTGCGCATCAGACATAGCAAATTGTTACACGCCTGCGGGCGCTCAACGGAACACTCTCGGCGCATCGGTCGCCACGGCCAGCGCATTCCAGCGTGGGTTTTTGACCAACCCCACCCGCAAATTACGGGAGCAACAGATGCGAAATCCCGCAAACAGCATAGCGCCCGAGGGAAGAGTTGTCACTCTGCTGTCGAATGCGGTTGAGTCTGCGCGTCACCGGAATCCTCAGTCTGCGGCCGCCGGCGCGGCAGAAATTTGACCCGCAAATGTCTGGCGTAAAAAACCAAGTTAGCGGCACAAAAAACGACCGCAATGGAAATCAGCAGATCGAGGGGAATGTGCGGATACACAAGGGCGTCGAGATAATGGAGAAGAAACGAACCATGATAGGCTGCGATGCCGGCCCGGTCTTCAAGCCACTGTTCGAGGACCGTCAGCGGGCAAGGCGGCCACGGAGCAACTTCAATAAAGATGCCATAGATCAGCGAGCTAATGTGGACCCACCGAAGCCGCGGATAGCGGCGCACCAGCAGAATCCCGCCGATCACCCACAGAATAAACAGTAGATGAACAGCCAACACCAAATCCGCGAGCGCAAGATCAAGGTTCATGACGCTGTCCCCCCGGCGCAGCATCCCCGCACCTCCCACAATAACAGGTTCCAGACTCTTCTCAACAGGCTCCTCCTTCCTTAATTCGGGGTGTATAGTGGAAGACCAAAGCGGGAGGGAATACCCTCCCCAACGAGGATCCTTGCATGGGAATCAATCGACGGAACGTGTTAAAGGGATTGGGAGCCGGCCTGCTGTCGTCCCTGGGATGGTCAAAAACTTCACCCGAGGGCAGAGTGCCGGAGAGCGCCGCTCAGCCGGCAAACCCCATTCCGGGGATGGAGCTAAACACACCTCCGCAGCGGGCCTTGAGCACGCCGGAAAATGTCTACCGGGGGGAGTTGATTTCCTATCCGGGGCCGTGGGGGTTTGGAATCCCTCAATCAACCATTATCCTGGTTCGCGATGAGGAACTGATCGCGCTTGCAACAGATCCGGATAAGGTGCTCAACCTCACCACCAGCACGACACCCCGCTATGAAAGCCTGCGGCAAATTTGCCAGCGTGCCCAGCAGCGTGGCGAGCGAACTCTGGGCGTGGCCTTCGATCAATTTTTCGCGCAGTATCGCCCCGGCCAGAACACTCCCCGGCGCTTGATGCCAGATATGGACGAGTACATCCAGAGGATTGGTGCCATCGGGCGCTTTGCGGGGAAATACGGATTGGCGCTTGAACTGAGTCTGCTCAGCCCGCTTGAATTGGGCAAGGCCTTCATGAAGCAAACCGGCGAATCTGGCGTCTGGATGCATTATCGCGAAGGCGTGCGCGATCCCAAGACGGGCGCTTTCAGCGTGCAACTCTGGCAGCAAAAGCGGTGGGTCAACAACAAGGGACCGATCGACATCGAGGACGCGGGCGTGCGGGTGTTTGCGTACCGTAAAAAGCCGATTGGGAGAACGCCCTATCGCGCCGTGGACCCTGCGGAGATCGTGGAGGTCACGAGCGGAGTCGAAGTCGAGCAGATGAAAAACCTGATCTCCCGAAACGGCGGCTATTACGCCATCCGGATCAGGATTCACGGCAGCGCCAGCCTCCCCCAAGAAGGTCTGGACCGGGTGCTGGCGGTGCAACTGTACCGCACACCGGAGATGGACTATTTCAGCCCGAAGGCCTTGCCCTTCATGACCGGCCTCGTCGATCGATACGCGGCGGCCGGCATTCGGTTGAATGCGCTCTACTCCGATGAAATGCACATCCAGCAGGATTGGTCCTATTTCAATCATCACGACCATGGCGAGTTCGCCCTGCGTTACGCCAGCCCGGGATTGGAGCGGCAGTTAGCCGCGCGCTACGGCGCCGAGTACGCGGATTTCGCCAAGCACCTGGTTTACTTTGTGCATGGCCAGGAGGACTGCTCGAACGACCTGAGCGCAAAAGAATGCATGATGCACGCGTTCGGCGCCGCTCCGGAAGACGTGCGCCGGACGGCGTTGCTCCGCGCCCGGTACTATCACCTGCTGCAGGACGGCGTGGTCGATCTGTTTGTGAAAGCCAAGCATTATGCCGAACACAAAATGGGACATCGGTTGACGGCCAGGGCGCACGCCACCTGGGCTGAGAGCCCGACCATCGACTATTGGGGAATCGGCGGGTGCGACCATTGGCAAGCGCAATACGAATACATTTCCAATTTCGTCTGGTCGAATACGGTGCAGCAGGCGGCGGCGGCATGTTACGACTATTTCAAGTGGGGCGACTTTCTTACGGGCAACGGCAATGACGACGCCGAAGGCGGCTGGATCGACCGCGACTACTTTGCCCTGGCGATGGCGGTCTCGACCGGCATCCTCAATGAAGTGCCTTATTCCTACGCCGCGCATTGGGGCGTGCCACAGGAAATCAGCGTGCGCCGCCAGGCGCTCGAAGAAACCTACGGAGTGGCGGGAGCGCCGCAATTGTACGGAGCGGTCCAGGACGCGCAGCATCGCGACGTGGAGGTGCTGATGCTGTACCCGCTGGACCTGGTTGCCGTGGAAGAACGCTTCGGCAGTTGGACCACGCAG
>JAJYHU010000229.1 GCA_021784615.1 Acidobacteriota bacterium
AAGCCGAGACGCAGAACGTAGTCGGTCAGTTTCTTTGCCAGTTCACGGTAAGTGAGCGGCCGGTCGCCTTCCTCGGGCACGCGGGCCCAGGAGCCCAGGTGAACTTCGTAGATGGATTGCGGGCTTGCAAGCGAGTTTTGCTGATGGCGGTTTTCCATCCAATGTCGGTCACCCCACTCGTATTGTAGGTCCCAAACAATGGAGGCGGTTTCGGGCGGCACCTGGCGGAACAGAGCAAAGGGGTCCGTCTTGTCGACCCGATACTCATGGTAACGGGACGCAATGTGATACTTATATTGCATTCCCTGTCCAACCCCGGGTACAAACCCTTCCCAAATTCCCGACTGCCCTCGATGTTGCAGGGGATGACTCCCCTTATTCCACCCGTTGAAGTCACCCATTACCGTAACCCGCTCGGCGTTCGGAGCCCAAACGGCAAAACTGCATCCTTCCTCTCCGTCAACCTTGATGGAGTGGGCTCCCAGCTTTTGATAGAGCCGATAGTGCGACCCTTCATTAAAGAGATAGAGGTCTTCATCCTTCAGCATTGATCTGTCGTACCGTACCGGCAAGGCCTCCCCGGCGTGGACCCCGCTCTCGATCGAAGTATTTTCGGGCGTATTCATCGCACGTCCTTTCCACGCCTTGCGGCGTCCAACATTCTCAGCACTTCCACAACCTGCTCCGTGCCGGCGATTTCTTCCAGGCTGTATCGCGCCTTGCGCTTCCAGTTCGGACGCTCATCACAGGTCCCTGGAACGTTTTGCGGCTGTTTCTCCAGCCAGAGATCTTCCAGATTCACCATCACCATGCTGCTGCGGCTTGAAGCCAAATACTTCAAGGAAGCTTTGAGAACCTCGGCGAGGGAGGAATCCTGGCTTGCGCCATGGCACAAGAAACTTGCAAGAGCGCCTCGCAATTTGCTCCGGACCTCCAGCTCTCGCATGGCGCTTGCCTCATCTAGCAGGCCCAGATCCACGCGGTCCTGGATATCCAAGCCCTCCCAAAACGACGCAAAGGTCGGCATGTCATGGGTATTAAGAGACGCAAGCGAACTCGCAGGGGGAACGGAAAGCGGCTTCTTTTTGTTCGGGGCAATTTCAAACTGCAAAACGTACATCCTCGCGACCCCGTGCCGCTTGAGCGCCGGGCGCACATAGCCCGGAACGGTCCCCAGATCCTCACCCACAATCACGGTTTGGTTTCGCGCGGACTCGAGCGCCAGGATGGCATAGAGTTCTTGGGAGCGGTAATGCACGTAGGCGCCCTGCCGCGGCTCAGAACCCTTCGGAACCCAGAACAAGCGGTGCATGCCCATGACGTGGTCGATGCGCAGCACACTGGTGTGGGATAGATGATGTTGGAGCGCCTTGCGGAAGTAGGCGTACCCATCCTGGCGGATCCCCTCCGGATGCATCGGAGGAAAACCCCAATCCTGACCTTTGGTAAAGAAGCCGTCGGGCGGCGAACCCGCGCTGACATCCAGGACAAACGACGAGCGATGGCGCCAAACGTCGTACCCATTGGGATTAACACCCAAAGGCAGGTCGAGGTAAAGGCCATTGTCCCCTCCCTGCCCGCTCTTGGCAAAGCCGCGAATCTGTTCTTCAGCCAGCCACTGCGCATAGAGGTGATAGTGCAGCGCTTTCACATCATAGTCGCGAGCGCCCAGCTTTCCATCGCGCAATGGATCGGGCCACGTCCACCAGGAGGCGCGGCGTCGGTCGCAGGTTGCACGAAACCGCGCGTAATCCTCCAGGTCAGGCCGGGACTTCACGTACCTGAAGAACTCTGTTTGGCGAGGCGAGGGACCCGCAAAAATCGACTCCGCAAGAAGTTCAAGCACCTGGCGTTTCAACGCCATGGCGCGCCGGTAATCAACGTGGGATTGAGACCGCAGAGCATCCCGCTCCGCTTGAAAGGCGCCTGATGCCGCCAGTTTTTGCGCGGCGGGGCAGCAGCCCAATTCCGGAATCTTGGCCATATCCAGGAAAAGTTCGTTCCAAAACATCCGGCTCACCGGAGAATAAGGGCTTGGGTCAAAGGGTTCGTCAAGGAAAGACGCAAGTATGGGCAGCGTACCCAATAATGCGCCGCCTTGTTCGTGAACCCATTTCCGCAACTCATTGAGATCGCCCAAATCACCCACGCCCCAATTGCAGCTGGATTGCAGGGCATAAATCGGAATAAAAATCCCCCACGATTTTTCTTTGGCCCGGCCCGGATCAACGTAAGCTGCACGGGGCGCCGATATGACGAGGACCCGCGAGGCTTCTGTTCCGGATGCAACCGAGAGTTGGTGATAGCCCTGGGGCAGTTTTCCGGGCAAGCGGATATTGGCGGTCCAATTGGTCTGGCCCTCCACTTTGGCGTTCTTTCCGCTCGGCGCTTCCGCAGAGCGCTCCGGCTTAAGATCCCAAACCCGCTCTTCGCCATTCTCCAGTCTGAGCGTGCATCGGTGCCACCGCCGCGCCCCGCGAGCGGGGACACGAATTCTTGTGCTTCCCCCGTTCCATGCCACAACAACAGGTTCCGGGCCACGCTTGCTCAACTGCTGCCTGCGCTCCCGCAATGCGCCCGGAATGTCCTCTTCACCTGATACCGGCGCGCCAAGAGCGCGAAGCGTCGCGATCAGCACTTCCGGAGAAGCGCTGCTGCGCCGCCCATCCAGAATGTTCCGGTAAGAGAGTTGGATTCCGTATAGAGCGGCCAGATCTCGTAAAGACCCCCTTGTCGTCCCTTTGCTAAAGCTCACCGTATCCGCTTTCTGACCAGACTTTCCCTAGCCCTGCCACTTCGAGTTCCCCAATATTTGAAGGATTCCTCGCAGAGGAATCCTTAGCCAACCCGGCCGGTTGTTCAGCTCATACGCCATTTCGTAAATAGCCTTTTCAAGCTGGTAGGCGCCGAGCAACTCTATCAGTTCTTCCCTGCCCTGCGGCAGGAACCGGGCCTGAGCTGCAACCTCAAGATAAGTCTTTATAAAAGCCGAGGAGACCATTGCGTACCAACCGTTCGCCCACGGCTCGAACGCTGCAAGCTCCGCCGCCGGGACCGCCTTTGCTGCGATCCGGTCCAAAAGGGCGCCGTAAGCCGCGTAGTGAAAGGAGCGCAACATGCCTGCCACGTCCCGCAGCGGAGAGCGCTTGATCCGGCGCTCGCTGATGGGCCGTGCGGGTTCGCCTTCAAAGTCAATGATGACGAAGTCTTCGCCCGTATAGAGCACCTGCCCCAAGTGATAGTCTCCGTGCACGCGAGTACGCATAGCCGTTATTCCCCGGTCGAGAACCAACTGGAAACGGTCGAGCACCTGCGCCTCCAGCGTCCGAACTTTTCCGGCCTCTTCCTTTACGCCTTTGGGCAATTCCGGCAGCCGTTCGGCCAGCAACTGAAAGGTCCCGGTTGCCAAATCCCGCATCGACTGATAGAGCGAGCGCTGATAGGACGGAGAAAACGGTTCTGGAGCAAAATCCGGATTCTTCTCGTCCGAGGCCAAGGCCATGTGGAGTTCGCCGGTTCTTCTTCCCAGCAATTCCACCGCAGCCATGTATGTCCCAATCAGTTCCCGCGCCTCGGGATAAGGATCACAATCCTCAAGCCCCCACTGACTTGTTTTTGGAAATAGCTGCGGCCGCAGCTTTCCGGCATAGGCCGCCACACGATCATAATAGCCAGCGAGTACGTCCAGCGTGAAACTCCATGCGTCTCCCTGGCAACGGATGAATCCTTGCAGGATGCCCAGGGTTATCGGCTTGCCCGTGGTCCTTCGATATTCCAGGAACCCGGCAACCGGAGGAACGTGGGCAAAGCCCGCATCGGTCAGGAAAGCGCCCACTTCAAGGTCAGGATTAATACCTTCACTGAGCCGGCGAAATACCTTCAAAATCATTTGGCTGCCATAAAGGATTGAACTGTTACTTTGCTCTGCGCGCACCAATGAAGGCACAAGCCGGCTGGCCTCCAGGCCGGCAAGAGGGCCAAAAACACGCGTTGGCGTTCCCCGAACTTCCCCCCCGGAGCCGCTCCTGAAGATTTTCCCTCCACCGATTACGTCCAGCAGCGCGCTACAAAACTCTTGTTCCTGCATGGCGTTCACAAGAACACCGTCTTGGCCATGGGCTGTCACGCGCGCAACAATCGCGCTTGGGCTTTCCAATCGGACTTTTTCTCCCTCCGCGCCGGAAACAACACACAACGGCACCGCGTAGTTTTCAGGGCCGGCTTCCAGATAATTGACGCGCACAAAGGTCACATCGGCAGATGCCGGCCCATAAGGGATACGAACGGCGTCCTCAATGTTAACGGACCTGATCCGCCGCGCCTTCCCGCCAAACCAGCGTTGCGCGCAAAGGTAATTGGGCAGAATCTCTTCCAGCTTCGTCTTCGGCTGCTTGTTCAACACACTCTCCCAATTGCCGTTGACGGTCAAGTTTGGAAATTCCATTCTGCCCCCAGAATAGGATGGTGAAGCATCCAAGCACCGGCAATCAATCACGCCGTTCCGTTCCGCCCGGCTTCGGCTCGATCACCAGACGCCCTCGCCGGGCGACCGCTACATGAAGTAATCGAAATCGCGCTCGCTGCGAATCCGGCGGCGAATCCGCAGGATATGGGCCGGCATGACATGCGGATTCAACTCAATATAGTTTCTTGCTCCTTGCCAGAGATAGCGGGAATCGGTGAGCAGGTCATGGGCCTGATAAGTTTGGCTTGGGTCCAGTCCAAAATAGTCGAGCGGCACATCAAGCCATCCTGACTGCGTGTGGCGAAAATCCAGGTTGACCACCACCAGGATGATACTTGAAAGATCCTCCGTCACTTTGCTGTAGGCAAGCAGTTCATCATTCTCGATCGGATGGAACCGCAGGCGGTCGTTGCTTTCGAGCGCCGGATTTCTGTGCCGGATCTGGTTGACCCTGGCAATCAACCCTTTCAAGCTGTCGGGATGATTGATGTCCCAATTCCGGATTTCATACTTTTCAGAGTTCAGGTATTCCTCGCTTCCGGCATGCAGCGGCAGGTTCTCGCACAGTTCAAAAGCCGGTCCGTATATCCCATAGTTTGCGCCCAGAGTCGCTGCCAGAATCAAGCGCGCCAGGAAGGCGGGGCGTCCGCCGACCTGGAGATATTCCGTCAAAATATCAGGAGTATTGGGCCAGAGGTTGGGACGGAAATACTCACGAACCTCGGTTTGGGTCAATTCCGTGAAATACTCAGTCAGGTCCCGCTTGTTGTTTCGCCATGCAAAATAGGTGTAGGACTGCGTGAACCCAAGTTTGGCCAGCCGATACATGACTTTCGGGCGAGTAAAAGCCTCGGCAAGAAACAGAACGTCAGGGTGCTGCTTCTTGATCTCCCGGATCGCCCACTCCCAGAACTCAAAGG
Organism: Acidobacteriota bacterium; assembly: GCA_021784615.1. Classification (GTDB taxonomy): domain Bacteria; phylum Acidobacteriota; class Terriglobia; order UBA7540; family UBA7540; genus JAMCXS01. The sequence goes on from JAJYHU010000229.1 coordinate 5,386, forward strand.
GCTTGGTATGGGGGTTGTCGACGCGGAAGATGCGGACGCCTTGCTCAATCCAAAACAGCATGACGCTCTTCAGTTCCTCCCACAATTCCTTCCAATGGGCGCTATCAAAATTCAGCGGGTAGATATCTTCGTACTTTTTGGGAGGATTCTCCGCATATTGCACGGTGCCATCCGGGCGCCATCGGAACCAATCCGGATGCTCGGCAACGTAGGGATGGTCAGGAGCGCACTGATAGGCGATGTCCAAGGCCACTTCCAGTCCGAACTCCCGCGCGGCGGCGACCAGTTGGTGGAAGTCATCGAGCGTTCCCAACTGCGGGTGAATGGCCTTGTGGCCGCCTTCGACCGAGCCGATCGCCCAAGGGCTGCCCGCTTCCTCCGGCATGCACAGGGGATTGTTGTTCTTCCCTTTTCGGTGGTTCTTTCCGATCGGATGGATAGGCGGCAGGTAAAGCACGTCAAAGCCCATCTCCGCCACATAGGGCAGCCGCCTAAT
>JAJYHU010000362.1 GCA_021784615.1 Acidobacteriota bacterium
CGTTTGAGGGTTTTTGAACGTTGGCCGCCCTTATGTTTGACCTAAATTTTTTGAATTGTAATGCCTCGATTTCGGTGTTACGTTAGGGGGCAAAGGGGCGGTGAATATGCGAATCAATCGACGTGAGTATCTGAAGACGCTCGGCGGCGGAGTGGCTGCCGCGGTCAGCGCGAAATCGTTGGCCATGGCCGCTCGATCCGAGTCGAAAGCCGAGGCCAGCAAGCTCCAAATGCCGGGGCCTTATCCGGGCCGCGTGGTCGCTGTGGAGGATCCTGCCGTTCTCGTATCAGGCCAATATCAGGCAGGAGCCGTTCAGCAGATGATTCGGCGCGGCATGATGGAACTGACCGGCGCGGACTCCTGGGCTGATGCCTGGAAAGTTTTCTTTGAGCCGGGTGACGTGGTGGGAATCAAGCTCAATCCGGTGGGCCAGCCACGGGTGATATCGGATGCAACCGTCTTGCACGAGATCATCGCGGGCCTCGGAGCCGCCGGCGTTAAGCATAAGGACATTGTTGTGTACGACCGTTACCGGCGCATGTTCCTGGGGGCGGGCTACGACAAGTGGCTGCCCAAAGGCGTTCGCAGCTCCTACGCGGCCGAAAATGTCGACTCCGTTCAGCAGGGGATGGACGGCTATGACCCAGACCACTACATGGACATGGCTCTGACGCTGCCGGGCTACAGCGTCGACGACGTCCGGGCGCGCCGCTCCTACGCGGCCCGCTTCATCACGCGCGAGGTCAACAAGCTGATCAACGTTCCTGTGCTCAAGGATCATCAGTCGGCAGGAGTCACGCTCTGTCTCAAAAATCTCTCGCACGGCCTGGTGAACAACGTCAACCGCAGCCACTCCTCCAACACCCTGAACGTTTGCAACGCCTTTATTCCGGCGGTTGTGGCCATGCCGGTAATCCGGAACAAAACCGTCCTTCACATCCTCGACGGCGTCAAAGGCGTATATGAGGGCGGGCCCAGCGCGCGGCCGCAGTTTGTCTGGGAAAATCGCACAATTTATTTCTCCACCGACCCGGTGGCGCTTGACCATGTGGGTTGGGAGGTCATCGACGCCAAGAGGGTCTCGGTGGGAATGAAGACCCTCTTCGAAGCAACGCCCGACAAATTCAGCACCTTCGTGCACATGCAGCCCGAGCACGTCGAGATCGCGGGCGCGCTCGGATTGGGCGTATGGGACCGCGCCAAGATCGACTTGCGGCAACTGAAGGTGTAACCCGGCGGCGAATCGCCCGGCGCGCACAAACATCGGCGCAGAAAGGGCATTCCCCGGGTTCGCGCCTGCGGCCGGAAAGCGCAGCGCCGCTGATGTTTCCTTTTGATTGTGAACTCTCCGACACCCCATTCGCGTTCGGACGGTCGAACGTCACGCCAACCGTTTTCTTGCATGAATAGCGCATGTTGCACAAGGGAAGGTGTTTGCCCGCCTACAATTGCTCTTGTAGGTTGCGGGAGGTTGTAGTAGTTTGCAGAATACCGCAGGCGGCAACTGTGAAGAAGTTCGAAAACAGTGCGGTTAATTCAAGGTATTTCCGGAGTATTGAATGATGACACGGCGCGAATTGTTGGCGGGGATGCTGGTTTCCGCTGTTGGGCGGAAGACATGGGCTAAAGTTGCAGGCGGCAAAGGACAACGGAATGCGCGGCCAAAGATTGCAGCGGTCATCACAACCTGCTTTAAGTATTCTCACGCGCAGGAAATTCTGGACCGCTTCCTGTTCGGGTACGGCTGGAACAGCACGTGGCATCATCCGCCGATGGACCTGGTGGGGCTTTACGTCGATCAAGTTGGGAGCAACGATCTGAGCCGCGAGCGAGCCCGGCTCTTTCCGAACCTGAAGATTTATCCGACCATTGCCGAAGCCCTCACCTTGGGCGGCAGCAAGCTGGCGGTGGACGGCGTGCTTTCGATCGGCGAGCACGGAAACTACCCTGACAATAAAATAGGCCAGAAGCTCTATCCGCGCTACCGGTTCTTCGAGAACATCGTGAAGGTATTTGAATCGAACGGCCGGACCGTGCCCGTCTACAGCGACAAGCATCTTTCCTGGAACTGGGATTGGGCCCGCAAGATGTATGACACCTCGCGCCGCATGGGTTTTCCGCTGATGGCCGGATCGAGCCTGCCGGTGACCTGGCGCACGCCCTCGTTTGAGATGCCACCGGAGGCGCGCGTGCGCGAGGCCGTTTCTGTTGCCTACGGTGGTGTCGACAGCTACGACTTCCACGCGCTCGAAACGCTGCAATGCATGGTGGAACGGCGCAAGGGCGGAGAGCGCGGCGTCAAGTGGTTGCAGGCATACCGCGGGGAAGATTTCTGGAAGGCGCATCAGGAAGGAGTCTGGTCGCGAGACCTGATGAAAGCCGCGTTGTGCCGAAGCCATACGCTGACGCCAGCTCGAGCCACGTTCAACGACATCTACCCCACAGACGACGAGATGCGGCGTCTCGTCAAGGATCCCGTCGCCTATCACTATGAGCATCTGGACGGCGTGAGATGCACCATGTTCCTGATGAACGGCCTGGTGCAGGATTTCAACTTCGCCGCACGGATCGACGGCCGCCCGGGGATTTTTTCCACGCAGATGTATTTGCCCATGCCGCCCGTCCGTTGCACCTTGGCAAATTTCTTCAGCCCCCTGGTGCACTATATGGAGAAGATGATCCTGACCGGCCGGACTTCCTATCCCGTGGAACGCACGCTGCTGACCACCGGACTGACGGCCGCCGGCATGGAAAGCCTCTACCGAAAACAACGGTATGATACGCCGCATTTGAATATCCGTTACCAACCGACCAAAGAATCCACTTTCTGGAGAACTTAAATACCATGCCGCTCCGCATAGCCGTCATTGCTACCATTTATAAATATCTATCCCACGCGCAGCACATTGCAGACCGCTTTCTGGTGGGTTACCCATACGCGGGCGAGTGGCACCGGCCCGACATGAAGGTCGTGTCGCTCTATGTCGACCAGAAGCCGGAAGGCGACCTGAGCGCCGAGCGCGCCCGCGAGTTCGGTTTTACCGTCTATCCCACCATTCGCGAGACGCTGCGCTGCGGCGGCAGCAAGCTGGCGGTGGATGCGGTGCTGATTATTGCGGAGCACGGCGATTATCCGAGAAATGAAAAGGGACAAATCCTCTACCCGCGATATGAGTTCTTCAAACAGTGCGTCGACGTTTTCGAGCAAGATGGCCGCGTTGTCCCCGTCTACAACGACAAGAATCTTTCTTACAGCTTCAAAAAAGCTCAATGGATGGTTGCCGCCGCGCATCGGATGAATTTCCCCATGCTGGCGGGATCGTCCCTGCCCGTGACCTGGCGCTTGCCGGACATCGAGTTGCCGCTCGGATGTGAGATCGAAGAGGCCCTGATGGTGGGCGTGGGCGATTCGGACCCCATGGATTACCACGCGCTCGAGGGCATGCAGTGCATGATTGAGCGCCGCAAAGGCGGGGAGACTGGCGTGAAGGCCGTGCAGATGATTACGGGCGGCGCAGTCTGGAAAGCGGGCCGGGAAGGACGATGGTCGAGAGCGTTGCTCGAGGCGGCGCTTTCCCGCAGCGACACGCCGCAAGGCATGAGCGTTGTGGATGGTCGCACGCAGGACCTATTGGCCGACGGGACGCTGCAGAAGCTGGTCAAGGAGCCGGCTGCCTATTTCATTGAACACAATGACGGGCTCCATACCACGCTGTTGATGCTGAACGGCGCGATCAAGGACTTCAACTTCGCCGCCCGGGTAAAAGGCATATCGCAAATTCAGTCCAATCAGTTCCTGCTCACCCCCGTTCCGAATGTGACTTATTCCGCGTGCCTGGTCAGCAAAATTGAGGAGATGTTCTCAACCGGCAAAGCTCCCTACCCGGTGGAGCGCACTCTGATGGTCAGCGGCATCCAGGAGAGCTGCCTCACTTCCAAGTTCGAAGGGGAGAAGCGCCTGGAGACGCCGGACCTGCAGGTACGCTACCACGCGCCAAAGATCTCCCAGCGCGCCCACCAATAAAGTGCGTTTGGCGTTTGCTCAATCTTTTCCCCTGGATGCCTGCTGGTTTGAGGAGGTAAGGCAGCTTTGCAGCCTCCAGGCGGCCTGAAAGCCCGGAACGCCGCAAGTCCATTCGCCGCGAATCCGAAAACGAACGAAGATCGCTCCTGCAATGCATTCCCGCGCTCCAAATCTTGCGGAGGTTACGCCCAAGCCTACTCGATCTGAAACCTGACGTTGGTCTTGCCTCTAAGCAGCGAAGCGGGCAGCCGCACGCGGTCCTTCTGCAATTCACCGAGCGTTGTGGATTTAAGTGGCGCGCGGGCCGGGGTGTGAAGATGGACGATCAGATCCGCATCGAATGGTTTCTGGAATTCTATGCTCACATCCCACCCGCCTTCCCTGCGTGACTTTGTCGCCCAACTGATCTGCCCAAAGCGCGTGGCGCAGTTTTCGACGCGGATTTCTTCGCCCACCGCAAACCAGTGTTTGGGCGCGGCTTTCTGCAAGTGCACCGCGTCGCGGCCGTGCTCTTCATAGCAGAGCATCCAACGGAGGCCCATGGCCAGTTGCAGTTCGCTATTCACCACGGCAGACCAACCGTAAGGGCTGCCCTCCCCTGGGAAATTCCCCGGCAAGAGCGCATCTTCAGGTGAATAGCGGCTCCCCGAATCCATCGTGTAGCAACCCAAGGCGTAGAGCGCAAGCAGGAAAGGCCGGTAGTCCTCCTGCCGGATGCGCCCGGCCAGCGTGCCATGCTCCATAAAATTTGACGTCCGGGGAGTAGCGCCGTCGGTCCCCAAACCCAAAATCTGCAACCCGGCAATTTCCCGGTGCCGGAAATGTCCATCATCCAGCTCCGCATTGCCCCAGTCGCTTGTCCACCAATCCATCATGTACCGGTGATTTTCATAACTGGTAAGGTCAGCCGGCTTACGTTCGGTGTCAAACGGGTCAAACGGGGTAATGCCGGCCTGCTTCATTTCCGGGTTACGCGCCGCGAGCGTGGTTTCGAGCGACCGCTCGATCTGCTTGCGCATGGCGGCGGCGAGGGTCGCCAGCCGGTTCGACTCCTGTTGCAATATTGCGTCACCGTTTTCGCGCCCCGCCCGCTCCAGGCACCGCGCCTGCTCATGGAGTCCGCGCCAGGTCCAAGAGGCGTTCTGGTAGTAGTAAGGATGGGCGGCTGGATAATCATCGCGCGGGTTTCCCTTGTCGGCTTCCGGCGAGCCCCAGATGAGTCCATGCCGGGGATCCTCTGCCGGAAACCGCCGCTTCGAATCCTCGTAGCGCCCGAGCACGAAATCAATTATCCTGCGCAGGACGGGAAGCCTTCTCCGCAAGGCTGCAACATCGCCCGTGTAATCGTAAGCGCGCGCCGAGTTCTCAAGAAAAATACCTGCGTTCAGCGGCGCCTCAACCTGATCCTGGGTGTTATAGAGGAAGTTTCCGTCGGGCAAGATGTAATGGGTCAGATAGTACTCGAAGTAGGGTTCCACCTCCGCGCTGAGGTTCCAAAGCTGGTGCGCCCAGACAAACTCGTAGTGTGCCACCGGGAACAGCGCATGGCTGCGCTCGGGTATTTTGGTGTAGGCGCCTTCGCCGATTTGATAGGTTGGGTTCAGGCCGCGGTAGCTCGATCGCGCCAGCGCCAAGCCCGCGCGAGCGCCTTCGAGCAGCCAGGTGTCCGGGATGCTCACCTTCATCCCGTTTTCAAAAAAGTAATGCCACCGGTCCCATTCGCCAACCAGCGCCCCAAAGAAGTCCTCGCGCGAGCCGTTCCAGGTCCGTTCGACGAACTGGCCTTCGGCCGGGGCAGCTCTATTT
>JAJYHU010000272.1 GCA_021784615.1 Acidobacteriota bacterium
TACCAATCTCCACCAGTTGCCGGGAAAGGACGGTGGTGGCGTCAAGGTGCGAAAAGGCCGTGGCGGGCGCGGGATCGGTCAAGTCATCCGCCGGGACGTAAATGGCTTGCACGGAAGTGATGGAGCCCTTCTTGGTCGAGGTGATGCGCTCCTGAAGTTCCCCCATCTCCGTCGAAAGGTTCGGCTGATATCCGACGGCGGAGGGCATGCGCCCAAGCAGCGCCGAGACCTCCGAGCCCGCTTGAGTAAACCGGAAAATGTTGTCGATAAACAGCAGCACGTCCTGGCCGCCCACGTCCCGGAAGTATTCGGCCACCGTCAGCCCGGTGAGTCCGACCCGGAGCCGCGCGCCGGGAGGCTCCGTCATCTGGCCGTAAATCAGCGCTGCCTTCGATTTTTCCGAATCCCCCGGGCAGATCACGCCCGATTCCGTCATCTCCAGCCACAGGTCGTTGCCCTCGCGGGTTCGCTCGCCCACGCCGGTGAAGACGGAAACGCCTCCGTGCTTCATGGCAACGTTGTTGATCAATTCCATGATGATGACCGTCTTGCCCACGCCGGCGCCGCCAAACAAGCCCGTCTTTCCGCCTTTCATGTAAGGCTCGAGAAGGTCGACAACCTTGAGGCCGGTCTCAAACATTTCAAGCTGGGTGTTCTGGTCTTCAAGTGAAGGAGCCTCGCGGTGAATCGGGAAAGAGGTCGTCGCGTTGATCGGCCCCAGATTATCCACCGGCTCGCCGATCACATTCATCACGCGTCCGAGGGTGGGCTTGCCCACGGGCACCGTGATGGGCTTGCCAAGGTCGATCACTTTCATGCCCCGCACCATGCCGTCGGTGGGCGACATGGCGACGCATTTGGCCCGGCCTTCGCCCAGGTGTTGCTCGACCTCTGCAATCACGTTCAACGGCTTAGGAACGTCGAAACCTTCCGAAACAATGCGAACGGCATTGTAGATGGGAGGAAGCTCGGTTCCGTCAAAGCCGACCACAACCACGGGGCCGATCACCTCCACCACTTTCCCAGTCTTTTCTCCTGCCATAACTCTCCCTTTGCTGATCTTGAAAACTCTTAATCGCCGCTTTTCAGGCTCTCCAACCGTCTCAGTACTCGAGAGCCTGAGCGCCGCTCACCACCTCGATGATCTCCTTGGTAATGGCCGCCTGGCGCAGGCGGTTCAGCCGCAGCCGGAGCGTTTCCATCAGATCGTCGGCGTTGTTGGTGGCGGAATCCATTGCCGTCATCCGGGCCGCGTATTCGGCCGCCTGCGACTCGAGCAGGGCGCGGAAAACCTGGACTTCAACATAACGGGGCAGCAGGGTCCGCAAAATGTCGGCCGGCGGCTGCTCGTAAATATAGTCCACCAGATATTCGCCTTCCGGCGCCGAGATCGGGTCGATCGGCAGATACCGTTCCACCTTGACGTTCTGCGACATCACCGACTTGAATTCGTTGTAGAGAAAATCGATCGAGTCCACTGACTCTGAGGTATAAAGCTCAATGAGTTCGCGCGCCAGGGTTTGAGCGTTCAAGAACTCCAGGTGCCTAAAGATATTAACGTGCTCCGATACAATTTGGACTTGGCGGCGGCGGAAGAAGTCGCGGCCTTTGCGCCCCACGGTCACCAGAGACACTTTTTCCTCGCCATGCTCGGCAAGATAGCTCTGGGCGGCGCGGACCAGGTTGGCATTGAAGGCTCCGCACAAGCCGCGGTCCGCCGTCACCAAAACCAGCAGGCTTTTGCGTTCCGGACGCCGCGCCAGCAGCGGATGCTCCTGCTGCTCAAGCCGGGCGGCGACGCTCTGCAACAACGCCATCATCTGGTTGGCGTAAGGGCGGGCGTTAAAGATCCGCTCCTGCGCCTTGCGCAAGCGGGAAGCCGCCACCACTTTCATCGCCCGGGTGATCTGCTTGGTGTTCCGGATGGAGCCAATTCGGCGCCGAATGTCCCGTAAGGTAGCCACTATCCTTTAGCCTCACACCGCCGCGGGTTCGCGCTCCGCCACAAATTTTTGTTTATACTCGTCAAGCATCTTTTGAATTTCGGCCCGCAGGAGATCATCGAGCTGCTTCTTTTCAAAGATTTTTCTGCCCAGCTCCGGATAAGAAGAATCCAGAAACTCATAAAGGCCTTTCTCAAATCTCCGGCACTCCTCGACCTCCAGATCATCAAGGTAGCCGTTGGTTCCGGCAAAAATCGCGATGATCTGTTTTTCAACGCTGAGAGGAGAAAACTGGTCTTGCTTAAGGATTTCCGTAAGGCGGCGGCCCCGCCTCAGTTGGGCTTGCGTCGCACGGTCGAGATCGCTGCCGAATTGCTCAAAGGCCGCGAGTTCGCGGTACTGGGCCAGGCCCAGCCGCAAGGTTCCGGCCACCTGCTTCATGGCTTTGATCTGGGCGTTGCCGCCCACGCGCGAAACCGACAAGCCAACGTTGATGGCCGGACGCACGCCGCTGTTGAACAGGTCCGATTCCAGGTAAATCTGGCCATCGGTGATGGAAATAACATTGGTCGGAATGTAGGCGGAAATATCGCCCGCCTGCGTTTCAATAATGGGCAGCGCGGTGAGCGACCCGCCGCCCTTTTCCTTTTTGAGTTTCGCAGCGCGCTCGAGAAGCCGCGAATGCAGGTAGAAAACGTCGCCCGGGTAAGCCTCCCGCCCCGGGGGCCGGCGCAGGAGCAAGGAAATCTCCCGATAGGCGACGGCGTGCTTGGAAAGGTCATCGTAAATGCACAGCGCGTGCCGCCCCCTGTCGCGGAAGTACTCGCCCATGGCGCATCCGGCATAAGGGGCAAGATACTGCATGGGCGCGGGGTCAGCCGAGCTGGCTTCAATCACGATCGTGTACTTCATGGCATCGTATTCTTCGAGAACGCTGATCACCTGGGCGATCGTGGAACGCTTCTGGCCGATGGCCACGTAAATGCAAATGACGTCCCCGCCCTTCTGGTTGAGAATCGTGTCGATGCCGATGGCCGTCTTGCCGGTTTGCCGGTCGCCGATAATCAATTCACGCTGGCCGCGGCCGATGGGAATCATGCCGTCGATTCCCTTCAAGCCGGTTTGCAGCGGCTCGCGCACCGGCATGCGATCCACCACCCCGGGCGCCAATTGCTCAAGAGCATTAAACTCTTTGGCCGTGATCGGCCCCTTGCCGTCCGTGGGATTGCCCAGGGCGTCGACGACGCGGCCAATCAGCTCATTGCCCACGGGCACGGACATGATCCGCTTGGTGCGCTTGACGACGTCCCCTTCCTGGATCTTCGTATAATCCCCCAGCAAAACGGCGCTCACCTGGTCCTCTTCGAGGTTCAGGGCAAGGCCCGTCACTCCGTGAGGCAATTCCAGCAGTTCGCCCGCCATGGCGCGCTCGATGCCATGAATTCGCGCCACGCCATCCCCCACGGAGACGACCGAGCCGACTTCGCTGACGCTCACGCTGCGATCAAAATTCTCAATCTGTTCCCGGATGATTTTCGTTATTTCGTCTGGTCGTATTTTTGCCATAAGCCTATGCTTTCATTTGTCAGAGGAAATCCGGCGCGCTGAGAAGCTGAAAGTCAAACTTGCCGGCGCGCGGTTTCCCGGCATTGCAAAAGCGGCGCCAGCCTGGATTGCTCCAGAACCCCGTCAGGGCGCCCGCAACTGCTCCCGGAGACGCTCCAGGTATCCGCGCACGGAACCATCGTAAACCGTGCTGCCAATCCGGGCTTGCACGCCTCCCAGCAATTCTGCCTCTTGACGGAACTTCACTTCAACTCTGCTACCGGTAAGTTCAGCAAACTTGGCCCGCATTTCTTCCTGCTCGCCCCGGGAGAGTTCCTGGGCGTAAAACACATCCACTTCAACAATCCCCAGCCGCTCGTCAACCACCTTCTTGAACGCTTCAAGAATCTGCTCCAGCAAAGCGATCCGGTAGTTTGCCAGCAGAATCCGCAGAAAGTTTGAGGTCGTTACGGACGTTCCGAGCCGCTCCAATAGCGCATCCAGCAGCGCTCGCTTTTGCTCTGCCGGCACGGCCGGAGTTAGAAGGACTTCCCGCAGGTCGCGGCTTTCTTGCCAGAGCGCGGCAAAATCCCCCAGTTCCTTCAAGGCCGAGCGATAGCCCTCCGCCGACCCCAGCACATCAGCCAGGGCCCGCGCGTAACGGGAAGCGACGACCATCGACATCCTACAAGCTCCTCATGTTCAGCACATCCGAAATAGAGCGCTGATGGCAGAAGTATCCCGCGCTCAGTTATTGCTCATTCTGGATTTCAGGTCAGCAAGAAAAAAGCTGACCATCCTCCGGCGGTTTGTCTCGTCCAGGCGCTCGCGGATCAGGCCGCCCGCCTGGCTGAGCGCCTGTTCAACCACGTAAGCCTTGATTTCCAGCTTGGCAGCGTTCGTGGCCGCCTGGATCTGGGCCTTGGCGGCTTCTTGAATCTTGCGAACCTCTTCGGCAGTGGCCTGGCGGGTCCGCTCCCGCTCCCGCGCAATTTCGCTTTCGGCTCGCTCCTTGAGCGCCGCCACTTCATCCTCAAAATGCGCCAACTTGCCTTCTGCGGCAGCAAGCAGAGTGCGGGAAGCTTCCAGCGCCTGCCGACCCTCGTCAAGACTCTTTCGGATCGTCTCAGAGCGTTCGTTATAGAAAGCTCTGCCATGATTCCGGTAGAGATAGACTAAAACGCCGACGAGCAGAATAAAGTTAACAATGTCAAAAATGAGTTCGTGATCGGACCCCGATTCCTGGGTTGCCGCAGCTCCGCGGGCGGCGGGCGGCGCAACTGCGAAACAGGGCGCTGCCGCCGCAAAACTGAAGCCGGACAAACAGAGGCCCAGCACAATGACACGTAGCGTCCTCGTCATGCTTGCACACCGCCTCGATCGCCCTGGTCAGACCCCGGAGCCAGAAGCATTTCCGTGATCTCCATCGCCAGAGATTCCACTGCCGAGCGCAGGTCCATCTTGGATTTCGCAACCTCCTCATTCAGGGCAAGTTGCGCTTCTTCGAGCGAAGCTTCAGCCTCAGACCGGGCCTGCTGGATGGAACGCTCCCGCTCACCCAGGGCGTCCCGGCGAGCCTCTTCCCGAAGCCGGTAGATTCCTTGCCGGGCCTTTTGCAGCGCCTGTTCGTATTGGCGCGACTTCTCCTCCGCTGCCGTTGCCTGGGCCAGCGCCTCCTCCAGAGCTCCGCTGGTGGCCTTCGCGCGTGCATCAAGAGTCTGAGAAAGAGGTTTAAAGAACAGCCGGTTGAGAACCACCAGCAGGAAAAAGACAAAGACAACGGTCGGGATGGTCTGGGCAAAAAGCTGCCCCAGCTGGCTCGTTATCTGGCCCATTAGAGTTGGTAAGCCTCACAGATTGGAATCCTAAGCAATAGAAAGACTGGGAAATGTAACATGTCCATCTTCCAGGTGTCAAGAAAGCCCTCTCGACATTCGGCAATTTCCACGCCTTTACTCATAATGAACAAAGCCGGGATTTAATACCCGGTGAGGGTCGTACTTGTTTTTTAGGTTCACTACCACGGGCCATTTCTCCCCGTAATGAGCCTTCCATCCGGCGGCGTCAAAGGCAATATATCCTGATAGATAGCGCTTGCCGCCCATCATCACGGAGGCTTGGCTCGCCATATTCAGCTTCGGCAAAGCCTCCTCAAGAAAGCGCGGCGGCACCGCCGGAAGAATCCCGAAACCCATCAGAAAATCGCTTGCAGGACGCATGAACAACGGTACCGAAGAAGAGTTTCCGCGCGCCGGCCACAACAAAATATGTCCGCCGGCGATAGCTTGCGGCGACAGATTCTGAAGGACCTGTCCGATATAAAGCGCC
>JAJYHU010000418.1 GCA_021784615.1 Acidobacteriota bacterium
ACCGCCAGCTTTCCAGCGCTGTCCCGCACCGGAGTCATGGCCACGTCGTAGACGGCGCGGGAGTAGTTCACCTGGGCCGCGTCAAGCCTTTGGAAATGCGCCTCCATGCGCCGGGCGAAGCCGTCCCAGTTCCGGGCCGACTTCGGAGACCAGAAAACCTCCGCCAGCGCGAAGCCGCGCGGCCACGTCATGTACTCTGCCGCCCGCGGGTTGGTGACGAACTCGGTCCACAGGGGGGCCTCCCCGCCCAGGATGTACTTCGGGTCAACGCCCTCAGGCACGGGCTCGAAGCGGTAGCAGGTGCTCACCAGCAGCCGCGAGTAGGCCGTGGGCTCGAGCGCCGGGTCGCCCTGATAGAGATCGAGGTAGGTGTAACTGGCGGGCGCCATGACCACCTGGTGGTTCATTTTCGCCGCGGCGATTCCGCCCTTCATTCCGCGCCACGACATGACGGCGGCGTTCGGAGCGAGCCCCCCTTGGAGAATTTCATCCCAGCCGATCAGCCTCTTGTTGTTTGCCGCAAGAATTTTTTCAACGCGGCGGATAAAGTAGCTCTGCAACTCATTAACGTCCTTCAGATGTTCCTCGGCCATGCGCCGTTGGCATTTCGGGCACTTCTTCCAGAAGCCCTTGAAGCACTCGTCGCCGCCGATATGAATGTACGAAGAGGGAAACAAGGCGGCGACTTCAGAAAACACCTGATCCAGGAACTCGAACGTCCCCTCGTTGCCGGCGCACAGAGCGTTGTCCTCTTCGCCATAGAACTTGGATCCCGGATTCACGCGGAAGGGCCCTCCGGTGCAGGAGAATTGCGGATACGCCGCAAGCGCCGCCAGCGAGTGGCCGGGAAGTTCGATTTCCGGAACCACCGTGATGAACCGCTCCCTGGCATAGGCGACGATTTCCCGGACATCGTCTTGCGTGTAGAAGCCGCCCTCGGTTGCCGCTTCACCCGGGCGGGGCGGTTCCCTCTCCCACAATCTTCCCAGGCGCGGAACCCGCCAGGCGCCCACCGCGATCAGCCGGGGACGGCTCTTGATTTCAATCCGCCAGCCTTGATCGTCGGTGAGATGCCAGTGGAAGACGTTCATTTTGTACTTGGCCATCTGGTCGATGTACCGCTTGATGAACGCCTTGGAGAAAAACTGGCGGCTCGAATCGAGCAGGAGGCCGCGCCAGGCGAACCGCGGAGAGTCCGCGATCTTGATGCAAGGCAATACCCACGGCGACTCCTGCCGGGTGTTGCTTTCGATTTCCGCAGGAAACAATTGGAGCAGCGTCTGCACTCCGTAAAACAGGCCGGCGGCAGATGGAGCCTGGATGCGCACGCCCCGCTGGGTGACTTCCAGATCGTAGCCCTCGGGGCGGGCCGAACCCTGTTGCTCCCTCGTCAAAGTCAAAACGATTGCGCCGCGCCGGGCAGATCGCTTAGCCGCCTCAGCCACCTTCAGATGAAAGCCGGTGGGCGCCGCCAGCGCGTTCGCAAGATATGCTCCGACTTGCCGCGCCTCCGGATCGCCCGGCGAAACAAGAATGTCCGTGCCGCGGCGGAGCCGGAAAGTCCCCCGCAGGACCTGCATCGAAGCAGGTTGCGGGATCAAACTGGGCGGCGCGGCGATTTCGACATCCCGCTGCCCGCGACAGCCCGAAAGATCGCCTTGCCCCATTGGACCCGCGCCCACGGCCACGGCACTGGCCTTGTCGCTTGCGGAAACGGCCGCCGCTTGGCCCAGGGCGGGAAGCGCAACCCCCGCGCTTACTGCGCCGCCTGCCACCTTTTTTATGAAGTCGCGCCGGTTGAAGTCCTTGGTCATGATGAATGCTCCATTCATTGGAAGTGTAATCGTGGCCAGCCGCGCCAAGCCTATATTACATCAGTCGGATATACAAACCAGGTCCACAACCGCCGCACCCGCCCATCAGAGATGGTTCACCTCATCGATGGAAAAGATACACGCGCGCCCAAACCCTTCCGCAAGGGAGCGGGAAAAAGTTCGCGGATCTGAAGAGGCGGGCTACAGAGCGAGGGGGGAATTAAGAGAACGAACGAAGCGTGACAAAACGGGTTCGGCCAAAAAAAAGGAGCGCCTTTCCAGGCGCTCCCACAGAGGAGGAGTCAATGAACGTGCTTTACCAGATGACGTGCCAAAGGCTTTTGGCCCCGGCGCTGGTATTGCGGGCTATGATGCCGGACGCTTGCCGAGCGCCGGAAACCACGGCGCTGGCTCCCACTTCAACTCCGTTGCCTGCCACTTTTCCGGCGCTGACCACGGCGTTTCCGGTGGCGCTGGCCGCGCTGCCCAAGGCTCCGGGGGCTGCTTTCGCCACGCTAGTGGCCTTGTCGGCCGCCGCCTCTCCGCCGGAAGCGGTGGCCGCGGCTGCGGCGTTTGTGCCTTGCATGATCATCTTGCCGGCGTATCGAATGGCGCCGGCCTGCGCCACGGGCGCCGACCAGACCAAGGCTGCCAGCGCCAGCGCGGCAATCGAAAACTTTGGAAACAAACTATAAAATCGGTTGGACAACATAGGATGAACACCTCGCTTTCTCTCTTGGTGCCGTTTTATCCTCATCGCATTGGAATTGAGGACTTTCATGCCTGTTGACTCTAAAAGCCCCTTATCGCTTTACCTCACCCAAGACCCGGCGCAACGGAAGAACGGCAATCTTCAAGTTACTGAATGCAAACAAAGTAAATCCTTCGCTTCTCTCACGATGGCGGCCAACATGCTGCCGCGCCCACAACCTCATATCTATTCAGATGACAATCGGGGGCTTTGAGTTGCTGCGAAATTGACACCCCTAAAGGGGTATGTTAGTTTGGAATTTCAGGTGGCTGGCCCGCGGGGAAGCACGCCCACACAGAAGGGTCCCATTCCAGGCAAAAAGTTATGGCAGAAAATGACCGGTTCTTCTTTGACCGCTACGGCCTGACCCCGGCAAACCTCGAACGCTATCTCGCCGAGGCGCTTTCGGACGGCGGCGACTACTCCGACCTCTACTTTGAACACACCACATCGTCTTCCCTGCTGGTGGATGAGTCGCTGGTGAAGACCGCGCTCGAAGGCATCTCAATGGGCTGCGGCGTGCGCGTGGTGGCGGGCGATCAGACCGGCTACGCCTACACGGACGACCTGGAGCCGGAAAAAATTCTGAAAGCGGCCAAGATCGCGGCGCGAATCGCCAGCGGTCCGGCCAGCGTTTCAACCGTGGGACTTTCCACGCTCGAATCGCCCAACAATCTTTATCCGGTGCTCTCGCCTTCAACCGACCGCACCCTCCGCGACAAGCTTGCGTTGGTGCGCCAGGCGGACGCGGCCGCGCGCGGCTACGATCCACGCATTGCGCAGGTCCGGGTGAGTTACGCGGACCAGGTGCGCCACGTGCTGCTGGCGGGCTCGGATGGCAGGATCGTCACGGACTTCCAGCCGCTGGTGCGGCTGAACGTCTTTGTGATCGCGCAGGACGGCGACAAACGGCAGACAGGTTCGCATGGCGGCGGCGGGCGGGTTGGACTGGAGTTTTTCCAGGGCGAAAAAGAACCCGGGCATTTTGCGCGGGAAGCCGCGCGGCAGGCCATCGTGCAGCTTGACGCCCAAGACGCTCCAGCGGGAGAAATGGAAGTGGTTCTCGCGCCGGGCTGGCCGGGCATTCTGCTGCATGAAGCCGTGGGGCACGGCCTTGAAGCCGACTTCAACCGCAAGGGCATTTCCGCCTTCTCGGGCAGGATCGGCAAACCCGTGGCTTCGGAACTCTGCACGGTGGTGGACGATGGAACCATTCCGGCGCGGCGCGGCTCGCTGAACGTGGATGACGAAGGGCAGCCGACGCAGAAAACCGTGCTGATTGAAAACGGCATCCTGCGCGGCTATATCCAGGACAAAGTCAGCGCGGAGCAGATGAAAACCACTCGCACCGGGAACGGCCGCCGCGAAAGCTACGAACATATTCCCATGCCGCGCATGACCAACACTTACATGCTGGCCGGGCAGGACGATCCCGCAGAGATTGTCCGGTCCGTCAAACACGGCCTTTACGCCGTGCATTTTGGCGGCGGACAGGTCGACATCACCAGCGGCAAATTCGTTTTTTCCGCTTCCGAGGCTTACCTGATCGAAGACGGCAGAATCACCGCGCCGGTGCGGGGCGCAACGCTGATCGGAGACGGGCCCACGGTGCTGACCAACGTCACAGCGGTGGGCAATGACCTGGAACTCGATCCCGGCATCGGAACCTGCGGCAAGGACGGCCAAAGCGTTCCCGTGGGCGTGGGCATTCCCACCATCAAGATCAGCCGGCTGACGGTGGGCGGCACGGCCCCGCGCGCCTTGCAGTCGTTCACGTAAAAGGGCGGCGGCGAATCCGAATCGCTGAGGCAGCGCGAACATCACTATGGCAGAAATCAACCTGGAACAACTTGCAAAAGATTTGGCGGACCGCGCGGTCCAAAGCGGCGCCACCGCCGCGGACGTAGTGGTGCGCGAAGGCGAAGAATTCTCCACCACGCTGCGCCTGGGAAAAATCGAAAAGCTGAAGGAAGCCGCGTCAAAAGCCTTGGGCTTGCGCGTGTTCGACGGCAAGCGGAGCGCCTCGGCTTTTTCAAGCGATTTTTCCCGTGCGGCGCTTGAATCCCTGATCGAGCGAACCATCGCCATGGCGCACGAGACTTCTGAAGATCCCGCGAGCGGCCTGGCGGAATCCGACCTGCTGGGCCAGCACCAGGGCGACCTGAAACTCTATTGCCCCGACGTCGCTGCGCTCGGGACCGAAGAGCGCATCGGGTACGCGCGCCGGGCGGAAGAGGCCGCAATGGCCGCCGATCCGCGCATCCAGAATTCCGAGGGCGCGTCCTTTGAGTCGAGCGAGGGAACGCGGGTTTATGCAAGCTCCGCGGGGTTTGTGGGAAGTTACCGTTCGTCCTATTGCGCGGTCTACGTGGTGCCGATCGCGCAATCGAATGGCGGCGGGATGCAGCGGGATTACTGGTACTCAGTGGCGCGCGGCGTGGCGGGGCTGGAGTCGCCGGAAGAAGTGGGCCGCAAAGCGGCGCAGCGTGCCCTGCGGCGCCTCGGCGGACGGAAAGTTTCAACAAGCCACGTCCCGGTAATCTTTGATAATGAGACCGCTTCCTCGCTGGTGAGCCACGTTTTTGGAGCCGTGCGCGGCGACTCGATCTACCGCAGCGCCTCTTTCCTGGCCGGCAAGCTGGGCCAGCCCGTGGCCGGAGAAAATGTGACCATTCTGGACGAGGGATTGCGGCCGGGCGGGTTTGGAACGCGGCCTTTTGACGACGAAGGGATTCCGTCTTCCGCGACGCCCGTGATCGAACGCGGCGTGCTAAAAAATTATCTCCTGGATTCCTATTCCGCGCGCAAGCTCAACATGAAAACCACCGGGAACGCCTCGCGCGGAATCGCCGGGCCACCGGGCGTGGGACCCAAGAATTTCTATCTGAGCCCCGGAACGCACTCTGCGGAAGAAATCATCCGCTCCGTCAAGGAAGGGTTTTACGTGACGGAACTGATCGGTTTTGGCGTCAACGTGGTTACGGGCGACTACTCGCGGGGCGCCGCCGGCCTGTGGATTGAAAACGGAGAATTGGCTTATCCGGTGGAAGAAGTAACGATTGCCGGCAACTTGCGCGACATTCTGAACAACATTGAAATGATCGGCCGCGACCTCGAATTCCGGCGCTCTATCGCTTCACCCACTCTGCTGGTGGGCGGCTTGACAGTTGCCGGCGCTTAGAAACGCAATGATGACCTGTTCTCAATCCGCCAAACGCGCCCGCCGCGCGAACCCGATTCCCT
>JAJYHU010000431.1 GCA_021784615.1 Acidobacteriota bacterium
AAGAGTAAGCTTGAAAGCATGCCTCCGCCTCCAACTCCAAAAGCCGCCCATTGATTCTGGGTCCGAGCGCGGTGCGGGTTTTGATGAGCGTTCGCGGCGGCAAGCTTGAAATGGCATCCCAGTGCCGGAAGCTGACCTTACAACCGACTGTTTGCTGCAAGGCCGCGACATGTCGCAAACGATAAACTCGGAATTCTGCTTCAAACCTTTTTACGACCCTTCGGTGAAACCGCAGTGGGCTCAGTTGAGCCGGTTGGGCGGCGACCGGGTGGCGATTCTTTTCAAGGAACTGAGAGCCTCGCTTGGCAAAATTGACGTCATCGTCGAACGGCTGCACTTTTCAGGCATCGAGGACGGCTGGGTCGTGCGATATTCCGTCGGCCCTTGCGAGGTTTTCACGGCGCGGATTTCACCCGGGGTATTGGAAGTCAAGCTGCCCGCGGATTTTGTTGAGGCGGGAAAGCCTTTCAAGTTGCCGCAGGCGAGCGCGGCGCTGAAGAGCGCGATCCCAAATTTCCAGAGCGGTGAGCCCATGCGAATCCGCCTGACGAACCGTGCGATGGTCCGTTCGTTTTCGAATCTAGCGGCGGCGAGGGTCAGGTTCTTTTCGAAGGCCGGCCAGTAAGAACTGATTCGGGGTGAAGTGCCCGCTGCTCGAAAACTGCAAGGAAGGAGTTCCATATGATTTATCGCGTGCGGTCAAAGAAAAACATTTCCGAGGTTGCGAGCGGCCTTGAGGCGGCTGCGCAAAGGCATAAGTTCGGGGTCTTGGGCGTTCATGACCTTAAAGCGAAGATGCAGGAGAAAGGCGTTGAGTTTGAGCGTGATTGCCTGATCTTCGAGGTGTGCAATCCTCAGCAAGCCAAAAGAGTTCTTGAAGAGAACGCCGAAATTTCCACGGCGCTTCCTTGCCGCATTTCGGTGTTCCAGGATGGGAATGAGGTTGTTTTGGCGACCATAAGGCCCATGGCGATGCTGGCCCTTTTTGGAGAGGCCGGGTTGGAACCGGTGGCCAGGGAAGTTGAGGAAACTGTGATTGCCATCATGCAGGAGGCCGCCCTGTAGGCTGAGTTGGCGCGGGACTGGACCTTTGCCGGATGACGCGCTGATCCGGCAAAAATCTGCCGAATCCGCGGATGGCCTCCGGGCCGGTACTGTGTTAAAATTTCTCAGAAGAATCAGCGACTTTTGGGTGGCCGTTCAACTGTGAGGTTGGAGCCTTGCGGGGCGCGCCACTTTGTGGAGAGAAGAGAATCATATGTCCGGTCATTCAAAATGGGCAAGTATTAAACATAAAAAAGGTGTTGCGGATGCCCGGAGAGGCAAGCTGTTTACCAAGCTGATCAAGGAGATCGCCGTCGCGGCACGCATGGGAGGAGGCGATCCTGCCTCGAACGCCCGTCTGCGCACTGCCATTGCCGAGGCGAAGGCTGAGAACATGCCGGCGGACAACATCAAGCGGGCGATCCAGCGTGGCACCGGGGAGCTTCCGGGAGTGCAATATGAGGAAGCGGTTTACGAAGGTTACGGGCCGAGCGGCGTTGCGCTGATGCTCCAAATCACCACCGACAATCGCAACCGAACGCTCGCCGACATCCGGCACCTCCTTTCAAAGCACGGTGGCAACCTTGGTGAAACGGGCTGCGTGACCTGGATGTTCAACAAGCGCGGCTACCTCGTAGTTGAAAAGGCGAAGATCAGCGAAGAAGCTCTGCTGGAGCTGGTGACGGAAGCCGGGGCCGACGACATGAAGGACGACGGGGAAAACTGGGAAATCATTTCTTCTCCCGAGAATTTCCAGCAGGTGGTTGACGCTCTTGAGAAAGTTGGCGCTACGCCGACGGTGGCTGAGATTTCCATGGTGCCTCAGACTTATGTCAAATTGTCGGGAAAGCCGGCCGGGCAGATGCTGCGCCTGATGGAGAGCCTGGACGAACACGACGATGTCCAGCACGTGTACGCAAACTTTGACATCGATGACGCCGAACTCCAGTCTTTAGCCCAGGAAGCCTAGGGTCCGTTTTCTCGCTGCACGTTCCCATGAGAACTTGTTTCCGGCGCGCTCCGGAGACGGCGCGTCAGGCGGAACTCATCCGGAAGCGCGAAACGAGCATCAATAAGATTAGCTATGGAGCATCGCCGCACAAAAGCTCATGCCGGCAGGGATCGCTTCCGAATTCTTTTCTGCTTAGGCTTTGCCATTCTTTTTTGGGGGATCCCAACACCCTCCAACCTTTGGGGATGGCAGTCGCAGCCTCCGGACAAACTGACGTACATCAAAGTGATGAAGGGAAGCGTGCCGGAGTATCAGGCGATTACCGTTGACGTGAACGGGGTGGGCTCTTACGACGGACGCAAGCTCGATGAAACTCCCAGGCCTCGGCCTTTGAAGCTTTCCGCAGCGACAACACAAACGTTATTCGGCCTTGCCAATTCTCTGGGCGATTTTCGTTCAATCCAACTGGAAAGCAGCAAGAAAGTGGCGAACATGGGATCGAAGACCTTTATCTACACGCATGACGGACGGGAAAACAAGGTGGAGTTCAATTACACTCGGAACCGGCACGCCCGGGACTTGATGGACCTCTTTGAGGGTATCGGGACCGTGGAACAGCATATCGGCAGCTTGGAATTTTCCGCCAGGTATGACCCACTGGGTCTGCCGGGAGAGTTGACGCAGATTGAAATCGATCTCAACAACAAGGCGCTCGTCGATCCTCAACTGATGGTTCCCATCCTGCAAAAGATCGCTGATGACTCACAATACCTCCACATTGCCCAGAGCCGCGCCGTTGACATCCTGCACCTTATCCAGAACCCTAAGTGATTGCGCACGGGGATATCCGCCCGGAGCCTGCCCCGGTAACCTTTTTGTTCTTGTTCCGTATCTTCTTATAGGTAGGCGTAGTAGAATAGAACCAAGGCTGAGGGGTTACAAAAGGAGGTGCACCATGTTCGGTCAAACGGCGCCAAGACAGGGGCGGTCGTGCTTGGGCGTGGTTATTTCCTCCATAGCATTGGCCTTGTTCGTTTTCCCCGCAGTTGCTCATAGCAGCTCAAATGTCCGCATTGTCCGCTTAAGTTTTGTTGAAGGAACCGTTAAGGTTCTCTCGCCCGGCGTTACCCAGTGGGCAAAAGGCTTTGTCAACACTCCGATCCAGCAAGGTTTCAAGTTGGCTACGGAAGCAAACAGCTTTGCCGAAGTCGAGTTTGAAAACGGCTCGGCCGCGCGGCTGGGCGAGAACTCCATTTTGGATTTCACCGAACTTTCCCTGGGGTCAGCCGGCAACAAGACGAATCGCATGAGCCTGAGCGAGGGCTACGCAACCTTCACTGTCTTGCCTGAGCGCGGTGATCTTTACCAGGTCAGCACTCCGGACGGAACCTTCACGACCGATGGCAAATCAACGTTTCGCATTGATCTTGGCCGGAACGACTTGCGCCTGGAAGTGTTCAAGGGACACGTCCGAGCCGAAAGCCGGTACGGAAGCGGAACGGTTGCCTCTAACCATGTCCTTGAAGTACTCCCCGGTAATTCGGACGCGTACCGCGTGAGCCACGGCATCACGCTTGACGCATGGGATAAGTGGGTAAAGCAACGGACTGAGGAGACGACGGTTGCTATGAACAGCCCTGGCTATCAAAGTGCCCGCGCCTATGGATCTCCTTATAGCTCCCTCTATGGATGGGACCAGCTCTATTATTACGGCGACTGGAACTACCTGCCTGGCTTTGGATACGGCTGGACTCCTTATGCGTCCGTCGGCTGGACGCCCTTCTCGTATGGGCAATGGGCCTTTTATCCGGGGTTCGGTTACACGTGGATTTCCGACCTTCCCTGGGGCTGGCTGCCTTTCCATTATGGGAACTGGGTTTATGTGATCGGCTATGGCTGGTCCTGGATGCCGGGCAACTTTGGGGCTTGGTCGCCGGGAGTGGTTAGTTGGTACCAGGGGCCCGGTTGGATCGGGTGGTTTCCCTATCCGGGCAGGTATCGGACTAACGGATACATTGGGTGCCAGGCGGGAATGAATTGCGCCACATCGGTGAGCCTGACCACCTTCCAAAGCGGCGGCGCCATCACGCCCAGCACAATCGAGAGATTGGACCCGGCCCAGGGCCGTATTGTCTCCTCGCCCACGGTCACCCCAACCCGGTTTGTTCGGTTGCCGGGACCCGCGGTTTCAGAACCCAGGGTGCTGTATGGTTCCGAACAAGCGCGGACGTTTACGGGCGGAGGAATCCGCGCGCCTCAAGCAACGGTCCCAAGAGATGGAACGCTTGTTCGGAGAACGTTTGTGGCCGGGGCTGCGCCGGCGATGGTCCATTCGAATTTGCCGAGCGGATTTCAATTAAGGAATCCGCGCGCAGGCTTTTTTAACCCTTCAACTTATCAATATGAAAATGCTTTTGGAGCCAGGTTGTCCATGCCAAACGGCACGCGTGGCAAGCGTGATAACGCCGCCGGACAGGTGATGATGACAAGTCCCACGAACCGTGCCGGGGCTTCTTCCAACCGCGAAGGATTCAATCGAAGTTTAAGACCGAGCGCCCAGGGCAATGCTTCACGCTCTTCGCGTGAAATGAATAATGCAAGGGTCGCGCCTGAGCCCCGCATGGAGCGTTCCGCGCCGCCTTCGGGCGGACAGGGTTTCGGCGGGACAATGGAGCGCTCTCAGGGCCGTTCCATGCAGGCGCCCCGAATGGGTGGCGGAATGGGCGGCGGCATGCAGGCGCCTCGCGGCGGCGGGGGCGGTGCGCCGGGGCCTCACCGTTAGGGCGACCGTGCAATTATCGTAATTTTGAGTCGAGTGAATCGGCCTTGTTGCCGAGAGTGAAACGCCTGGGAAGCGGCGTATAACTATGAAACGATGATTCCTGCATATCCCACGACCGCTTGACGATCCCCGCCCATATCAGCCGACGTCGCATACTTTATTAACCGGCCTTTTTTTGCCCCTAGATCGCTTGCGGACGTAAGCATCACAACGGCCGGCCCATAGCCGCACATGGAGATATCTTCCCGCTCGATGACGTCCAGCAGCCCGGACGGATCGATCCGCAGGATTTCCTCGATGGCTTTTTGGTCTTTTTCCCGGGTAATCCCGTCCGGCTCATAATGGTTCATGTCGCTGGAGGCGATCATGAGGACCGGCTCGTTGCAATCTCGTATCACCTGGGCCACGGCATGTCCCAGCCGGGCCAGAGAACCATAGTCGACCGGCCCGATAGCGATGGGAACAAACGTGAATGCGTTCCGCAGGCGCTGCAAGAAAGGCAGTTGGACTTCAAGCGAATGCTCGGAGGCATGGGCGTTCGCATCTTCGGCGAGCAATTCGCAATTCTCAAGCAGCCGGTTCGCAAGTTCGGCATCGACTGCCGCCCGGCCAAGGGGCGTCAGCCATTGGCCCGCTGACATTAATGATAGTCGAGCCCCGCGGCACCAGTGGTTGGGTCCCAGAATGATGAAGCGCGATCGCGGGGGCAGAAGCTGGTAAACGGCTCCCGCCACATGGCCGGAGTACATATAGCCTGCGTGGGGCACAACACAGCCAATAGCGCCATGGATTTTTCCCTCACTTGGAACCCCGGGCGCCAGGTGCGTGTCGACTTCGCGCGCAAGATCTTCAAGGCCGGCGGGATAAAAGCGCCCAGCCACTGCGGGAGCGCGAACACTTACGGGAGCCATGACAAAAATGGTAGGCGTCTTGCTCGGCAGATGTCAAGGCGGAGAAGAGCGGGACTCAAGAACGGGAGCTAAGGCAGCCTGCTGGTATTAAGACAATACTTTAAAAAATA
>JAJYHU010000224.1 GCA_021784615.1 Acidobacteriota bacterium
GATCTGCAAAAAGGAAAAAGCGCCCCATGCTGGTTTCGACCGACGTTTACCGGCCGGCGGCGCGGGAACAACTGGCTGTCATCGCCAAAGAGATTGGAATTCCCTGCTTTCCGGGCGAGGGAATGGATTCGCCGGTGGAGCTGGCGCTGGCTGCGAGAAAGGACGCTGCGGACCGCGGCCACGACGTTCTGATTGTGGATACGGCCGGCCGCCTGCATATCGACGAAGCCCTGATGGAGGAAGTTACCGAACTGCGCACGCGCCTGCGGCCAAGCGAAGTGCTGCTGGTGACGGACGCCATGGTAGGCCAGGACGCCGTGAGAAGCGCGCAGGAATTCCATGAGCGCCTGGGAACGAGCGGCGTGATCTTGACCAAGCTGGACGGAGACGCGCGCGGCGGCGCGGCTTTGAGCATCCGCCACGTGACCGGGCAGCCCATCAAGTTCATCGGCGTGGGAGAAAAATACGATGCCCTGGAAGTCTTCTATCCAGACCGCATCGTTTCGCGTATCCTGGGAATGGGTGACCTTCTCTCGCTGATCGAAAAGGCCGAGGAGGCCATCGACAAGAAGAAAGCGCTGGAGGTTCATCGCAAGCTCCAGACCGACTCTTTTTCGCTGGCCGATTTTCGGGATCAGCTGCAGCAGATGCGCTCGCTCGGGCCGCTCGACCAGATGATGGGAATGCTTCCGAAGGTGGGCATGTTCCGGGACGCCGCCAAGGCTCGGGTGGATGAAAAAGAGTTGGTGCGAATCGAGGCGATTATCAATTCCATGACGGCGAAAGAGCGCCAGCGGCATGAAATCATCAACGGCAAGCGCCGGAAAAGAATCGCCCGGGGAAGCGGCACCAGCGTTCAGCAAGTGAATCAGGTTTTGAAGCAATATGTCCAAATGCGGAAAATGATGAAATCAATGAGCCGGGGCTTGCTGGGAAAACAGTTGGAGCGTTTTAAGCTTCCCGTGGGACTGGGCGGCTAAAGAATTTTGTTGGAAGAGTTCGGATTCTGGATTTAAGGGAGGAAGATTGTTAAGAATACGGCTGGCTCGGACAGGAGCTAAGAAAAAACCGAGTTACAGGATTGTGGTGATTGAACGTGAGCGGGCCCGCGACGGGGGGTTCGTCGAGATTGTAGGACATTATAACCCGCGGTGCGAGCCCGTTGAGCTGATGGTCAAGCACGATCGCGTGGATTACTGGCTGGGCCGGGGGGCGCAGCCCTCCGAGACGGTTCGAAGCCTTCTGAAGAGAACAGCACCGGTACAAGGCTAAGACGGTTCCCGGAGCTTGGACCCACTGCGCGTTGTTCGGCTAAGAGCCATGACTTGTTGAGCACTCTTTACATCAGAGGCGGGAGTACCAAACGCAGTACGGCAGGAGGGACCAAGTGGAGATGAAGGATCTGATAGCAGAGATCGCGAAGGCGCTCGTGGACAATCCTGACCAAGTGGCTGTCCGGCCTGTGGAAGGAGAACAGATCACGGTTCTGGAGCTTCGGGTCCACCCGTCAGACCTCGGGAAGGTCATCGGCAAACAGGGTCGAACCGCGCGTTCGATTCGGACGATTCTCGGGGCGGCCGGGATGAAACTGAAGAAGCGCTTTACCCTTGAGATATTGGAGTAAGGGATTCCCGGCTTTCCTCGAAATCGGCAAGACGACCGGCAGGGCGGGATGATGTGCGCACCGGGACGCGGTGTGACGGATGGCTATGTGGCCATCGCCTGCGTTTTGCGTCCGCAGGGGCGGCGGGGAGAAGTGTTAGCCGTAATTCTCAGCGATTTCCCCTCGCGCTTTCAAAATCTCAGCCGGGCGTTTTTGGACCAGCCTGCGCAGCCTCCCGTGGCCGTGACCGTTGAGAGTGCCTGGTTTCACAAGGATAAGGTGGTATTGAAATTTTCCGGAGTCGATTCAATTGATGACGCTGAAAATTTGAAAGGGCGTTACGTTCTTATTCCCGAGGGGGAAAAGTTCGCTCTTCCCGCGGGACAGTTTTACTTGTGGGAACTGGAAGGCTGCCGGGTGGCCGTGGAAACGGATGGGAAAGAGACAACGCTCGGTACGGTGAGCGGCGTTGAGCGCACCGGCGGAGTGGATTTGCTCCATGTTGCCGGTGCGTCCCACGAGATGCTGATTCCACTGGCCCAGTCGATCTGCAAGCGGATTGATCCTGCGAACAAATTGATTGTGGTTGACCCGCCGGCGGACTTGCTGGATTTGAATCTCGAGTGAGGCAGTTTAACCCCGCGGGGTTCGGGCGCAAGGGCCGGAGGGAATTCCCGAAGCCATGCAATTTGACGTTGTCACGATTTTCCCGGATTTCTTCCGGAGCATTCTGGAGTGCGGGCTCGTAAAGCGCGCGCAGGCCGGCGGGCAATTGCGCGTTGCCTTGCATGACCTTCGCGACTTTGCGGAAGACCGGCACCGAACCGTCGACGACCGCCCATTCGGCGGGGGACCTGGAATGGTTTTTAAGCCTCGGCCTCTGTTTCGGGCCGTGGAGGCGATCAAGTCCGATGAGCCGGAGGCGGCGATTCCCATCATTCTGCTCTCGCCGCAAGGCCGGTTGCTGCGGCAGCCGGTTGTGGAGGAGCTTTCGCGGCGCCGGCGGGTGGTTTTGATCTGCGGGCGCTACGAGGGTGTGGACGAGCGCGTGGCAGAAAATCTTGCAACCGATGAACTTTCCATCGGCGACTACGTTTTGAGCGGCGGCGAGGTGGCCGCCGCGGTGGTGATGGAATCCGTCGCACGTTTGCTCCCGGGCGTGGTGGGCAATGAGGAATCCGTCGAGCAGGATTCTTTTGGACTCGATGGAATTTCCGGGCGGGAAGCCGGGAGCGGGCTGCTCGATTGCCCTCATTACACGCGGCCGGCGGACTTCCGCGGGATGACGGTGCCGGAGGTGCTGCTTTCCGGAGATCATGAAGAAGTTCGGCGGTGGCGAAGGCGGCGGGCGCTAGAAAAAACTTGGCGGAAAAGGCCGGAGTTGCTGGCCGGCCTCGATCTTAACAAAGAAGACCTGCGGTTGCTCGACGAGATCAAGCAGGCTTCGCTGCCAGTCCTTTCGCGCGAGGGCTGACTTTCAGGCCCGGTAAAGGCGGAAGCGCAGGATAAAGATTGGATCAAATTTTTCAGGATGGAGTGTTACAGCCATGAGTATTTTGGAAAAAATCGAAGAGCAGCAAATGAAGAAGGAGATTCCCCATTTCCATGCGGGCGACACGGTGCGCGTGCACGTCAAGATCAAGGAAGGGGATAAAGAGCGGATTCAGGTTTTTGAAGGGACGGTGATGGGGCAGCGGCGCGCTCAGAACCATTCCACCTTTACGGTCCGCAAAATCTCCTTTGGGCAGGGCGTCGAAAGGATCTTTCCTCTGCACTCTCCCGTGATTGATAAAATCGAGAGAGTCCGGCAGGGTGGTGTGCGGCGCGCCAAGCTCAACTACCTGCGCGAGCGCCGAGGCAAGGCCGCCCGCATCCGCGAAGCAACCACCGAGCGCGAAGGTTAACGGCCGCGGCGGCGCCGGCCCGAGAACAAGTCCAAATCTCCCGCTTGAGGTCTCAAGCGGGAGATCTCCGGAATCCATCTGATGCCCCGCATGCGCGAACCCAAAAAACTGCAATGCTCCTGGCGTTTGGAGGAGTCTCTGCTGGGGCGCGGCCTAAGGCTTGTCGCGGGAACGGATGAAGCCGGGCGCGGCTGCCTATTGGGTCCTTTATACGTTGCGGCGGTCATCCTTGACCGGACGCGGCGCATTCCCGGGATCGACGATTCCAAAAAGCTTTCCGCTCATCAGCGGTCAAGCCTTGCCGTTGAAATACGCGAAAAGGCGCTGGCCTGGAAAGTGATTGTCGTGCCCGCCCGTGAAGTGGATGCGTTAAACATCTACGAGGCGACGCGGCGCGCCATGATCGCATCTCTGCTGTCGCTGGACCCTCAGCCCGAATTTGCCCTGACTGATGCGATGCGCCTGCAAAGCCCCGGACGCAAGCCGGGATTCACCATTCCTTATTGGGCCCTCATCCACGGCGACGCCCGCTCCGTGTCAATCGCGGCGGCGTCCATCCTTGCAAAAGTCGATCGCGACGCCCACCTTGACCAGCTCGATCGCCAATACCCCCAATATTGTCTGGCGCGCAACAAGGGTTATGGGACCCGCGAGCATCTTCAAGCCCTGGCGCGTTACGGACCCTGCGAGGAACACCGGCGAACTTACCAGCCGGTTAAGGATTGTCTGGCGCCCCATTTGCCGTTTGCTTCCGCGTAGCGGGCGGCGGGGCCGGCAATGCCGCGCCAGCCAAGTGTTATACTCAGGCAATTGAAATTAACCGAGGCGGACTTGCGAACTTCATTGCTGATTAAAGGCGGACGAGTTCTTTCGCCGGAAGACGGTTTCGACGAAGAGATGGATGTTCTGGTGGAAGGCGGCGAGATTCGGGACATCGCTCCGCACATGACCGCTTCCGCCGACCAAGTCCTCGATGCGGCGGGACAGGTTGTTTCGCCCGGCTTTGTGGATATTCACGTTCATCTGCGGGAGCCCGGCGGCGAGATTTCTGAAACGCTTGAAAGCGGCCTTCAGGCGGCTGTAGCTGGCGGATTTACAAGCGTCTGCACCATGCCGAACACCCGGCCGGTCAATGACAATCCGGAACTTACGCGCCATATGATTGCGCAAGCGGAGAGCCTGGGACTGGCCCGCGTTTTTCCCATCGCGGCCGTCACGCTGGGAAGCGAAGGGGAAACGCTTGTAGACTTTCGCGCCCTTGTCGCAGCGGGCGCCGTGGGCTTTTCTGACGACGGCAAGCCGGTGAAGACATCGGCGCTGATGAAGGAAGCTCTTGAACGGGCCAGGGAACTTCACGTCCCCGTTATTGACCACTGCGAGGTGCCGGAACTGAGCGCCGGCGGAGTCCTCAATGAGGGCGAATGCTCAAAACGCCTGGGCCTGAAGGGGATTCCGAATGGCTCGGAAGACCGGTGCATCGAGCGGGATGTTGAAATAGCGGAGGCCACGGGAGGGCATCTGCACATCGCTCATCTTTCCACCGCCGGCGCGGTTGCGATGGTGCGGGGCGCCAAACGCCGCGGAATCCGCGTGACCTGCGAAGTCACGCCGCATCACTTTACGCTGACCGACGAGGCCGTCGCGCAATACGGCACGAATGCAAAGATGAACCCTCCCCTGCGGAGTTCCGGGGATGTTGAAGCTGCACTGGCTGCGATTGAGGATGGAACCGTGGACGTGATCGCCACCGACCATGCTCCGCACGCGCCGGAATTGAAGGCCAAGCCCATGGCTCAAGCGCCTTTTGGGATAACGGGACTCGAGACCTGCCTTGCTTTGGCCTTAAAGCAACTGGTCCATTCCGGCAGGATTTCTCTAGGAGAGTTGGTCCTGCTTCTCAGTTCCAATCCGGCGCGGCTCATCAATCAGCCGCTTGGCCGCATCAGGACCGGCGGCGCGGCGGACCTGACCGTGTTTGACCCGGATCTCGAATGGACCTACCTTGCCCAAATGGGTTACTCGAAAAGCCGGAATTCGCCCTTTGACGGCTGGACGTTCCGTGGCGCCGTAACGGCGACTGTCGTGGCGGGGCGCATTGCCTACCAGCGCAAGTGAAGGCGGGCTGTGGCTGGTTCCGGCCCTCGCTTCCACGGCGGCTGCTTGCTTTTTTTGACCCTCCCCTACATTTTCCGAAGAAAGATTGCGGTGTTTGCAAAATCCGGGCGGG
>JAJYHU010000188.1 GCA_021784615.1 Acidobacteriota bacterium
CGACAAGAGATGTGTAGGCAAGAAGAGGACATAAAATTCCTCTCTAACCTGCCTGATCAATTCGACGAGGCAGCAATCTCGGCCTTAAGAGCGCGAGCAAATAACCAGGCTCCTTTGCTCCCTCTTTCGCGCTAACCGCGGGTGGCGCATACATCGCGGTGTTTGCGATGTGTGCGACGAATGGGCGGGAGGTTTGACATGGAAGAAACCAAGAGCCATGACCACGCCTGGAGCAAGGGCTGGATCGAGTTTGAGGCGCCGAACGCGCTGGGCGTCTACTGGCTGCGGGAGGCGAGGTAGCGCCGACCTTCAGGTCGGCATTTGGTGGCTGTGCCGGGCTAAAGCCCGGCGCTACAAGGGCAACCTCCGCAAGCGGCTCGGTTGAGGATCAATTTGGGTGGGGTAGCGGCGAGTTTACCTCGCCAAGTGGCGGCGTAAAGCCGCCGCTACGCTAAAATGCCCGCCCCGTCCGGCACGAAGCCGGCGGGTTCGGTATGATACCGTTAAAGGATGAGGGGTGTTCGGCCTAAGATTTCAAATTCCCCCAGCCGCTGAGGAGGTTCTGTGAATCGGAGACAGTTTGTCGGGAGGTCTTTGTGGGGAGGCATCGTGGAATTTGCGGGCCGCAGGCTGCGCGCCAGCGGCGGTCCAATAAGCCGCGCCGGGGAAGGGCTGTCCGCTTCCGAGACGGGGGAATCGAAAGACCCCATCGTGTTTGAGCACCGGGTCTACGCTCATCTTTTGGATCCCCGCGACCACCCTGACTACGCTCGCCACTATGTTCGCCCACCCAGCTGGGACACGTTTGACAACCGTACGCAGTTCGCCACGCTGCGGGGCTTTGAAATGAAAGGAAATCGCATCATCAATTACACCGAAGCCCTTGAAAAGTACACCACAACCTACAAGCTGGGTGACGTGATCTGGCCGGAGTACGCCATTCTTTATGCGGAGAATCTGGGCGATCTTGCGGAAGAGATCAAGCGGCGGAACTTGTATCTGTTTGATATCTGGAACTACTGTCCCGGCTCGGGACCGGGCTCGCTTGGAGCGGCGCAGTTCCAGCCGCCCACGGGTGTCTTCCGGCTGCTCGAATCGAAATTGGGTGAGCGCTGGCTGGGCATGGACAACGGCGAGCAGGACGGCCGCTACATCGGCGGTTACGCTAACGAGATGTATCCCTCCTCGGCCGGCCGGCTTGGGCAGCACCTGAATTTTCAACGATTCTTTGAGCGGCTGACGGATCAGCTTGGCAACAGGATGTCGGCGCTCGTATCTCTCAACTTCGGCCACTACTTTTTGAAGGAAGGCGTTTACACGCTGATTGGCGCGGAAACGGGAGAGGCTCTCCCCAACGGGCAGATCTTTTACTCGTTTATTCGCGGGGCGGGCAAACAGTACGGCGTTCCCTGGTTCGGCAATGCGTCGGGGTTTAATCGCTGGGGTTGGAAGATATACGGTGCGGAAACCCACATGGGGCGGATGAGCAGCGGTCCGACCAAAGGCGCCAGCTTGAGCTTGCTGAAGCGTCTGATGTACAGCCAGATCTTGTACAACTCAATGCTGGTGGGCTTTGATCAAGGATGGTTTAACCGGCATAAGGAAGCCGCTGCTAACACATCGCAGGAAGGGGCTGGAAGTGAAGCCCTTTCACCCATTGGCCTCATTCAGCAGGCGGCGGGGAAATGGGTGCGTGAAGTTGGCCAACCGGGGGCGATGCTCACCCCGATTGCCGTCATGCTGGACTTCTATGCAGGCTGGACCTTCCCTCGGCATCTTTACACGGACAAGGTTTATCGTGTTTGGGGAAATTTGCCGTACAGTCCTGGGGATTACCTGACGGATGGCGTGCTGGATATGCTCTATCCCGGCTACCAGAACTCCTCTTACTATCATGATGAAGACGGATTTATTTCTCCGACTCCCTACGGCGACGCCGCTGATTGCATTCTGAGCGATGCTGAAGGATGGCTGCTGGCCCGCTACCCGATGCTGGTTGTGGCGGGTGAGCTTTCAGGCGGCGTAGAAATTCGTGACAAGCTTCAAACCTACGTGGAGCAGGGTGGGCACCTCCTTATCACCGCCGGGAGTCTGGCAAAATTACCCGGAAATCTGGCCGGGATGCGCATCGCGGGGTCCGTGAGACCTTTTGCAGCAGGGGAAAGCGTGCGGATTGGCGCGACGGAGCTGGTGGAAGACAGCTCGTTCGATCTTTGTCCGCTGCGATACCCATCCGGCACGCGCGTTCTGGCTGAAATTGCCGGCATCCCTGCCGCTCTGGAGATGGAATACGGCAAAGGCCGCATCACGGTCTTGGGCAGCCCGTTCGGGGTTGGCGCGAAACCCATGACGGAAGTCGGCCCTGCGCTTGCCGCCGGGCTTCGGAACCCGGTGGACAAACCTTTAGCGAAGCCCTATCCGCTTCTGAAGCATGTGCGCGCCGTCCTGGATCGAGCTTTGCGTACTCAAATGCTTTTTGACGGGGGCGAGGGCCTCAGTCTGATTACCTGCCGCAAGGGACCGGGCGAGTACGTGCTGGCATTTGCGAACAATGCCTGGCGCGAACGGCCCTTCAAGATCGTTTCGCACTGCGGTGACATCGAGTCCCTCCGGGAGATTCCTCTCGACCAATCGGAGAAAGGGGCTATCGGATACGTGCCGGAAGGTTTTGAGAAAGCGGATCTGGGCGTCAGCAGCGAAAACAGCATTGCCGGTGGGGATATGCGCATCTTCGCGGTGCGCGTGCGGGAGAAAAACGTTGAGGAGATTGCGTACCGGGTTCCACCGTCACGCCCGCGAGGCCGCTTTCTGCCTCTCCGCGAGGTGCAGTTGATCAAGCAAGGCGTGCTGGCAAGGTCCACCTTTTTCCAGCATTTTGACGGGGTCGTGATCGACTGGAAATATTTGAGCCGCCGGGAAAAGAAGGACTTGGCGCGCGAAGCCGGCTGGATCGGCCGCCAGAAGCTCCGAGTCCTGGTGGATTTGACCTCCGGGATTGACCTGTATCCCGACCTCCGGCTGGTTGACAACATCCCGGCGGATTATGCGGCCAGCATGGCCGCGATTGAAGACGTGATGGCGAAGATGGAGGTGCTCGAAGCCCGCGATTTGATCGTGTCGCTCCACCGATATCCCGAAACCAACTTTACCCGGCAGCAAACCTGGAAATCCTTTGATGCGACTTTTCGGCGCTTGTGTGAACAGGCAGGAAAGCACGATCTCACTCTGCATCTCCGGATGAGTCCGGGCAAGCTCCCGTCGAATTTGGAGGAAGCCGTTGAATTTATGAAGCGGGTTGGCGCAGCGAATCTTCGCCTGGCGCCCAGTACGGCGCTGCTGCTGGCAGGCAAAACCGGCCCACAGCAGGCCGGAACGCTGCTCAAAGATAAAGTGGGGCTGTGGCTGGTGAGCGCGCCCAGGACGGACATTGCAGGCATGCTCTGGGATGCCGACGCGCCCATTGCAAGCTATGAAAAAGGCGAAGCCTTGGCCGGGATTCTGGCGATGGCTCCTCAAGTCCCCATTGTTTTCGACGTCGTCTATAAAAGCCAGGACGAAGAGTACGCGGACGTCCGTGCCATGGTTCGCTGGCTGCGGGAATGAGGAATTGAAGCACTCCGCAGCAATCCCACTCCCCTCAGCCGCGGCTCACCGCTGCCTTGCCGGCTCGTCGAGGGCCTGCTCGATCTGTTCCCACTCGATCGTCATCTCATCGATCGAGCGGCGCAGTTCGTCGATCCTGCGGGAAAGTCGGATCGATTCCTCCGCGCTCTTGAAGTTGCCGAGTTCGAGTTCGCAGGCTGCAACCTCGGCTTCGGCGCGCGCGATCTCCTCTTCGAGTTCCTGGCCGCGCTCCTGCATCTGGCGAAGCAGAATCGGGTTTAGCTTTTTCGCTTGCGCCTCAGGCTCTTTCGGCTTGCCATTGCCGTTGGCGGAGGCGTCGAGCGCGGTTTCACTCTCCGGGCTGGCTGGGCGCGGGGCCCGTCCCTCTTTTTGCCAGAGATAATCCTCGTAATTGCCTGGGTAGTCGTGGATCTCACCGCCGCCGATCTCAAAGATGCGAGTAGCGAGCTTGTCAATAAAGTAGCGGTCGTGCGAAACGAAGACCACCGTGCCGGTGTATTTGCGCAACGCTTCAAGCAACACGTCTTTGGCGCGCAGGTCCAGGTGGTTGGTGGGCTCGTCGAGCAGTAGGAAATTGGCGGGACGCAGCAGCATGCGCGCCAGGGCATAGCGATTGCGCTCTCCGCCGGAAAGCACGCGGATGCGCTTGAACGCTTCGTCGGCCGAAAACAGAAAAGATCCGAGCAGCGTGCGCAATTGGGTCTGCCCGGCCAGCGCGGCCGGCGCCACGCTCTCGAGGTCATCGATCAGGCGCGCTTCGGGATCAAGCGCCTTGTACTGGTCCTGCGCAAAGTAATCCACTTCCACGTTGTGGCCCAGATGCGTTTCACCCGCCGTCACCTTTTCCGCGCCCGCCAGCAGCTTGATCAAGGTTGATTTCCCGGCGCCGTTCACCCCCACCAGGGCCACGCGGTCCCCGCGGTTGATGACGAAGTCGACGCCCGCGAACACCGGCTTGCCGCCATAGCTTTTGGCCACGCCTTGAAACTCTGCCACCCGGCGTCCGCTCGCCGGGGGCTGGGGGAACGAGAAGTGAAGGGTTTTCTCCTCGGGCGGCAGCTCGATCCGTTCGATCTTCTCGAGTTCCTTGATGCGGCTCTGCACCTGCCGCGCCTTGGTGGCCTGGTACCGGAAGCGCTTGATGAAAACTTCCAAATGGTGGATGCGCTGCTGCTGATTGTTGTAGGCGGATTCCAGCTGCGCCTTGCGATCTTCCTTCTGCGAGAGATAGAGGTCGTAGTTGCCCGTGTAAAAGTAGGCGCGCCGATTCCAGATTTCCAGGATCTTGTTCACCGTCACGTCCAGAAAATAGCGGTCGTGCGAGACCAGAACAAAGGCGTGGGGATAACTTGCAAGATACTGTTCCAGCCAGTTGCGCGCTTCAAGGTCCAGGTGGTTGGTGGGCTCATCAAGCAGCAGCAGATTGGGCTTGATCAGCAGGAGCTTGGCGAGCGCGATGCGCATCTGCCAGCCGCCTGAAAACTCCTCCGCCGGACGCGCCTGATCCTCGCGCGAGAATCCCAGGCCGTTGAGCACGGCGCCCACTTGCGCTTCCAGCGAATAGCCGTCGCGCCCCTGAAACTCCGTCTGCAAGCTGTGGTAGCGCTGCGTCACGCGCTCGTATTCTTCGCCCGCGGGGTCCAGCTCCGCCATCTGGTGAGTGAGCGCTTCGATCTCCCTTTCCATTTCAAGCAGGTTTCCAAACACCGAAAGGCACTCTTCAAGGACGCTCGGGCCGCCGAGCGCAAGACCGTCCTGCGGAAGGTATCCGCGAGTGATGCCCTTGGCGGTAGAGAGCGTTCCATGGTCCAACGTCTCGAGTCCGGCCAGCACCTTCAGCAAGGTTGACTTGCCGGTGCCGTTTCCGCCCACCAGGCCGATGCGGTCGCCCGGCGTGAGAAGCCAGTCGAGGTCCTCGAATAGTACCTTGGAGCCGAAGTGCTTTCCGGCTGAAGAAAGTTTGATCATGCCTTGGTCTCGGGTCCGCGGCCCCACCGTCTGCGCGGGCTCATTTGCCTAATCTTTAACTATATCAGGCCTGCGGGGAGAGGCCGAGACTTCTGCCGGCTTG
>JAJYHU010000325.1 GCA_021784615.1 Acidobacteriota bacterium
CGGCACGGCATCTCCCGCCACCACCTTGTTCTGCTGCGGAAGGAACTCCATGGCGAAGTGAATGCCCTGCAATTCCCTGCCCGGCACCTGCAAGTCACGCGGGTGCTCCGACCCTCCGGTCAGAAGAATGATATCGAACTCCTTCTGAAGGTCTTCGACCGGCACATCCCGCCCCACGTGGCTGTGCGGCTGGAATTTGACGCCTTCCTGCTCCAACTGCTGGAGCCGCCGGTCCAGGATATGCTTTTCCATCTTGAAGTCCGGGATGCCGTAGCGCAGCAACCCGCCCAGGCGGTCCGCCTTCTCAAAAATCGTTACCCAATGGCCGGCACGGTTCAACTGCTGCGCCGCGCTAAGACCTGCCGGCCCGGAACCCACCACTGCCACGCGCTTGCCGGTTCGATGTTCAGGAGGTTCAGGGACAATCCACCCCTCCCGAAAAGCATGCTCGATAATCGCCTTCTCGATGGCTTTGATCGCAACAGGTGGTTCATTGATTCCCAGCACGCAAGCGGCCTCGCAGGGCGCCGGGCACAGACGCCCGGTAAAATCCGGAAAATTGTTGGTCAAGTGAAGAGTCCGAATGGCTTCTTTCCACCGGTCGCGGTAAACAAGGTCATTCCATTCCGGGATGATGTTGGTAAGGGGACAGCCCGTATGGCAGAAAGGCACGCCGCAATCCATGCAACGAGCGCCCTGCGTCCTTACCTTCTCATCAGGAAATTCTTGGTAGACTTCAAGGAAGTCGTTGACGCGCGTGGAAACCGGGCGCCGCGCAGGAGTCTCGCGCTGGTATTCGAGGAAGCCGGTGACTTTACCCACGGCTCACCTCCTGGTTCTTAAGCGAACTGTCCGCCCCAGCCGCCACCAACCCCGCTGGGGTGCGCTCAATGCCGAGCACCCGCTTGTACTCATGCGGGAATACTTTGACGAACTTTGGCAGCATGGCGTCCCAGTTGTTCAGAATCCACTTGGCGCGCGGGCTGCCCGTCAGTTCCGAGTGGCGGAAAATCAGCGATTGCAGAGTTTCGACGTCGCCCGGGTCGATGACGGATTCCAGATCGACACTCGAGCGATTGCAATACACTGTCTTAAACTCGCCCGACTCATCCAGCACGTAAGCAATCCCGCCTGTCATGCCGGCGGCAAAGTTGCGGCCCGTCCCGCCCAGAACCACCACAGTTCCTTTGGTCATATATTCACAACCATGATCGCCAACGCCCTCAACCACGGCGACGACGCCGGAGTTGCGGATTGCGAACCGCTCGCCGGCCATGCCGTTGATGAAGGCCTCGCCGCTGGTGGCTCCGTAGAGGGCCACGTTGCCGACCAGAATGTTCTGCTCGGGAAGGAGCGGCGCGTTGCGGGGCGGATAAATGATCAGCCGGCCGCCCGAAAGCCCCTTGCCCACGTAATCATTGGCCTCGCCTTCAAGTTCCAGGGTGATCCCCTTCGCAAGGAACGCCCCGAAGCTTTGTCCGGCCGAGCCGTGAAAAGCAAAGCGGATGGTATCCTCCGGCAGACCCTCGGAGCCGTATCGCCGCGCGATTTCCCCGCTCAGCATAGCGCCAACGGTCCGGTGGACGTTGCGAATCGGCATCGCGAAGGTCACAGGGGTTCCATTCTCGATGGCCTCGCGGGCGTGGTCGATAAGCTTGTAATCAAGCGCCTGGTCAAGGCCGTGATCCTGCGCGATCAGGCAGCGGCGCTTGACATGGGTCGGAACCGGCGGATTATACAGGATAGAAGAGAAGTCCAGACCGCGGGCTTTCCAGTGGTCGTTCTCTTCGCGCTTGGAAAGGCAATCCACGCGCCCGATCATCTCGTCCACGGTTCGAAAACCCAATTGCGCCATAATCATGCGCATCTCTTCCGCAACATAGAACAGGAAATTGATCACATGTT
Source organism: Acidobacteriota bacterium (assembly GCA_021784615.1). GTDB lineage: Bacteria > Acidobacteriota > Terriglobia > UBA7540 > UBA7540 > JAMCXS01. The sequence continues at coordinate 1,906 of JAJYHU010000325.1, forward strand.
CAGGCTGGCCCTGGAATTTCTTGCGCAGCTCCGGATTTTGCGTGGCAATCCCCACCGGGCAGGTGTTGAGATGGCACTTTCGCATCATCACACAACCCAGCGAAATCAGCGGAGCCGTGGCGAATCCAAACTCCTCGGCACCCAGCAAGGCAGCGATCACCACGTCACGCCCGGTGGTCAGCTTGCCGTCCACCTGCAGGCGTACGCGGCTGCGCAGGTTGTTCATCACCAGAACTTGCTGCGTCTCGGCCAGCCCCAGTTCCCAGGGGATTCCGGCATGCCGGATGGAACTGAGGGGCGATGCGCCGGTTCCGCCATCATAACCGCTGATCAGGATCACATCGGCGTGCGCTTTTGCGACGCCGGCTGCCACCGTGCCGACCCCGGCTTCGGCCACCAGCTTCACCGAAATTCGCGCCCGCGGATTAACGTTTTTAAGATCGTAAATCAGTTGGGCCAAGTCTTCGATGGAATAGATGTCATGGTGCGGCGGCGGCGAAATCAGACCCACGCCCGGAATGGAATGCCGGATGCGCGCGATCACCTCGTCCACTTTGTGCCCGGGCAGTTGGCCGCCCTCGCCGGGCTTGGCGCCCTGCGCAATCTTGATCTGCAAGTCGTCGGCATTCACCAGGTAGTGCGCCGTAACCCCGAAACGTCCCGAGGCCACCTGCTTGATGGCGCTGCGGCGAAGATCGCCGTTTGGGTCAGGCCGAAAACGCGCTTCGTCTTCACCGCCTTCCCCGGTGTTGGAAAAGCCGCCGATCCGGTTCATGGCGATGGCCAGCGTTTCGTGGGCCTCCCGGCTGATGGAGCCGAAGGACATGGCGCCGGTCGCGAACCGCTTAACAATCTGGGCGGCGGGTTCAACATCCTCAAGCGGCACGGGAGGACCAGCCGGACCGAGTTCCAGCAATCCCCGCAACGTCCGCAGTTCGCGGCTCTGGTCGTTCACCATCTTCGTGAACTCCTGGAACGTCGAGAAGCTTGACTGCCGCACGGAGTGCTGGAGTTTGCTGATGGTGAACGGATTGAGAAGGTGCCGTTCGCCTCTTACCCGGTACTGGTAGTTCCCGCCGGCTTCAAGCTCAGCGTCCAAAGTTGTCGGCGGCTGCATGGCCAGTTCGTGCCGCATCCGCGCTTCGCGAGCCAGCACCTCGGTCCCCACACCTTCAATCCGCGAAGACGTCCCCGTAAAGTACCGGTCCACCAGCGCGCGATTCAACCCGATCGCCTCGAAGATTTGCGCGCCGCAATAACTCTGCAACGCCGAGATGCCCATCTTGGAGAGTGTCTTGCGCAAGCCCTTGTCCACCGCCTTGAGGTAATTTTTCAGAACCCGGTCGAAGGTGTAATCGGGCGGAAAGTAGCCGCGCTCGAAAAGACTCTCCAGGGTTTCAATGGCCAGATAAGGGTTGACGGCGCTGGCGCCATAGCCAATCAGCAGGGCAAAATGCATGACTTCGCGCGGTTCGCCGGATTCGACGATAAGGGCCACCTGGTTGCGCGTCTCTTCCCGCACCAGGTGATTGTGCACCGCCGAAAGCGCCAGCAGGCTGGGGATGGGCGCGTACTCGTGATCCACACCGCGGTCCGAAAGGATAAGAATCTTATACCCCGACTTGATGGCCAGCGACGCGCTCCGGCAAAGGTCGTCCAGCGCCCTTTCCATCCCCGTCCCGCCGTCGACGCGGAAGACCATCGGCAAGGTGGTGGCAAGGAAATCGCCCCAGCTGACCCAGCGGATTTTTTCCAAGCCGCGGTTGGTTACGATGGGATGGGGCAGCTTCAGCGTGTGGCAATGCTTCGGAGTCTCGTCCAAAATGTTGCTCTCTGAGCCGATATAACCGGTCAGAGACATGACCAACTCCTCGCGAATGGGATCGATGGCCGGATTGGTCACCTGGGCGAACATTTGCTTGAAGTAATGAAAGAGCAGTTGCGGCTTGTCCGATAAACAAGCGAGCGGAGTATCCGTTCCCATCGAACCGACGGGCTCCTGGCCGTTCGTGGCCATGGGCAGCATGATCATCCGGAGGTCCTCGTCGGTGTAGCCGAAGGCTCTCTGCCGCATCAGAATTGTGTCAAAATCGGTGGTTTGAACCCGCGAAGGCTCCGGAAGCTGATGGAGCGTGATCTGGTTTTCGCGCAGCCATTGGGCGTAAGGCTGCCGGGCGGCGAGTTCAGCCTTCACTTCTTCGTCAGGAATGAGGCGCTGGCGCTCAGTATCCACCAGCAACATGCGCCCGGGCCCTAATCTTCCCATCGACAGCACGTTTTCAGGCTTGACCGGAAGCACTCCCGCTTCGGAGGAGACAATCACCAGACCGTCGGTCGTCACCAGATACCGGATGGGACGCAATCCATTGCGGTCGAGCTTGGCCCCGATCACGCGTCCGTCGGTAAACGCCAGGGCGGCCGGCCCGTCCCACGGTTCCATCAACGAAGCGTGGTACTCATAAAAAGCCTTGACGTCTTCGGGCAGGGTGGGATCGTTCTCCCACGCCGTCGGAACAAGCATTTCCATCACGTGCGGCAGCGAGCGCCCGGCCAGGGCCAGCAGTTCTACCGCATTGTCCAGGTTTGCAGAGTCGCTGCCACCCGGCGCAATAATCGGCAGCAGCTTCTTGATGTCCTCTCCGAACAAAGGCGAGGTGAGAACCGATTGCCGGGCATGCATCCACTTCGTATTTCCGCGCAGCGTGTTGATTTCCCCGTTATGGCACAGGTAACGGAAAGGATGCGCCAGCTGCCAGGTCGGGAAGGTATTGGTCGAGAAGCGCTGGTGGACAAGGCAGAGCGCGCTCATGACCTCGGGGTCCGAGAGCTCTTCATAAAAGTGGGTGATTTGCGGCGCGAGCAGCAATCCCTTGTACACAATGGTGCGCGTGGAAAGCGAAGGAATATAGAATTGGCCCTTGCCTTTGATGTCGGACCGGGACACCGCCGCTTCCGCCAATCGGCGAACCACATAGAGCTTGCGCTCCAGGGTATCCTGGTCCATGCCGGGCGCCCGCTGGATAAAAAGCTGTTCAATATAGGGCTGGGTGCCCCGCGCCAGACGTCCGATCGCCTTGGCATCTACCGGAGTGTCCCGCCAGCCCAGCACAGCAAGGCCCTCCTCGCGCACGATCTTTTCAAGGATGCCTTCACAGAGAATTCGTTCGTGAGGATCCACCGGCAAAAACACCATGCCCACGCCATATTCCCCCGGATGAGGAAGCGTGAAGCCCAGTCCCGCGCACTCGCGCTGGAAGAAAGCGTGCGGAATCTGAATCAGAATGCCCGCGCCGTCACCTGTCTCAGGGTCGCAACCACAAGCCCCGCGGTGGGTAAGGTTGATCAGGATATGGATGCCCTTGGTGATGATATCGTGGGATTTCTGGCCGGAGATGTTTGCCAGAAAACCGATACCGCAGGCATCGTGCTCGAACTGCGGGTCATACAGACCCTGCCGAGCGGGAAAACCGGAATTGAAATGCGCCTTGTCCATAAAGGTTCCAGGTTCCGTGGGACCCGACGTGAGGGCTACAAAAATCCTGTAGATATAAAACTTAGCACGCCCTGTATTCGAGCAATAGAAAATCTTTTTATGATACTCATAACGGATATTTATCTGCCCGGTTTCGATTCCCTTCAAGCGTACCATTTCTTTTCCCGAAAGTTACCGCCCTTGTAATTGAACCCCGCTTTTTACGCCCGTGTTCCGGCGTCGTCACCCACGCTATCGGCAGCCGAAACCCCGGCTTGCCGAAGGTACGAAAAAAAACGGCCC
>JAJYHU010000107.1 GCA_021784615.1 Acidobacteriota bacterium
GCATCTTCTCTCGCTTCGATAAACTCGACGTCGTCTTCCTCGCTTTCCTCAACTTCGCTCTCATCGTCGAGGCACTCCGTTAGTGTTAACAGGCCCTAGAAATCGATGTTTTCTGGTAATAAGCCTCCGTAAAATAGATGGCTGGATTATCCATATCGCCCGTAACACGCTTATCGAAATACGGATTACAAGTACACAGGTCAGGACTTATTCGCACAGCATAAAATTTCGATAGAACGCCAGCCAAAACCACAATGACTTCACCTTCAATTCTGTCTCCCTGCGGGAAGTTGGTTTTTGTTTTTTGGTAGACGGCTTCGCCTATCGATTGGATCCCCGAGAGGGGATATTCCCAGTCGGAATCCTGAGAATGTAAAAGTATTTCCTTTCCAATGATTTCCGCGACTTCGTGACCCGCCCAGGCCACTGCGATTTTGTTAGCTTTGTTGATTGCTATTTTTGTCGTAATAGAGCTTTGCCGGCCTTTTGCTTGTGTACTCGCGGGTTGGATGTTCTTTCGATCACTTGCCAACACAATGCCATCTGTACCCACTAATGCGACTTGTAAAGTCATAGATAGCTCCTCTCCTTTTGAGAAAGAGCCTATTCTTTTTTTCTGTGTGTGGGGAGGGGGCTGGAAATTATTCATCTCCCCCCAGCAAATCGCTTGCCAAATGGGACGTGGGATGAAATTGACCCACTGCCTGCCCGGGAAACGCCGTTGCATTCGCGGCGTGGGAGTCATATATAATTGCGGGTTTGACCCCGGTTCAGAGAGAACGATGGCCTGTTTTTTAGACCTGTTTGGTCCCGAAACATATAAGGCGTTCGCGCGCGTCGGCCCATCGGGGTCACGATTCCGGCGCCGCAACGAATTCGGGGTGATCTGAAAGGAGTGTGCACATGAATTACAGTCCCGCACTATGGCGCCTGCGAGCGTCTTACGTGATCATCTTTATTTTTTTGGCGAGCGGAGCCGCAAAGGCTCAAGGCCTGGGGCTGGCGCGGACGCCGCCCATGGGCTGGAACAGCTGGAACCACTTCCGGTGTAAAGTCTCGGACGCCGTCATTCGCGCGCAAGCCGATGCGATGGCAAGCAACGGCATGAAGGCCGCCGGCTACAAATACGTCAACATCGACGCCTGCTGGCAGGGCAAGCGGGATGCCAAGGGAGTCATTCACAGCAACAAGCGCTTTCCGGACATGAAGGCTCTCGCCGGCTACGTCCACAGCAAAGGGTTGAAACTGGGTCTCTACTCTTCTCCCGGACCCTTGACCTGCGGACCGCACCATCTAACCTTCGCGGGCAGCTACGGCCATGAAGCGCAGGACGCCCGAACTTACGCGGCCTGGGGCGTGGACTACCTGAAATACGATTGGTGCAGCGCGGGAGAAGTTTACAAGATGTCCCAAATGCCCGAGGCCTACGAAAAGATGCACCGGGCGCTCGCCAGCACGGGACGCCCCATCGTCTTCAGCCTGTGCCAGTACGGCGTGATGGACGTTTGGAAATGGGGAGCATCGTCAGGCGGCAACTTGTGGAGGACCACCGGCGACATCAAAGACAATTGGGCAAGCATGTCGCGCAATGGATTTGACCTGCAGCCCGGCCTGGCCCCATATGCCGGTCCCGGCCATTGGAACGACCCGGACATGCTGGAAGTGGGCAATGGGGGAATGACCCAGACGGAAGATCGCACCCACATGAGCCTGTGGTGCATGCTGGCCGCTCCGTTGATTGCCGGCAATGACCTGACCCAGATGACGCCGGAAACTCTCGCCATCCTGACCAACCGTGAGGTTATTGCAGTGGACCAAGACCCGCTGGGGCGCGAAGGATATCCCCTTGCCCGTTACAAAGATGGAAAGCAGTTCACCATCCATGAGGAATTGCCGCTGCCTCGCGGTTCAAACACTCAACTCGGCGGTGGCGACGATCAGGAAGTGTGGGTAAAACCGTTATCAGGAGGCGCGACGGCCGTGGCCTTGTTTAACCGCGCGGCCACGCCTGCCCGCATCTCTGTTCAGTGGCGGGAATTGAAGATACACGGCGCGCCAAAGGTGCGCGACCTGTGGGCCCACCGCAATCTGGGCCGCATCAAAAAGGGGTACTCGGCGGAGGTGCCGGGGCACGGCGTCGTCATGCTGCGCGTTTCCAGGTAAGTGCGAACGCGAAGGCATGGCCGCCAGGCTTGAACGCGCGCGTCGCGCTAATCTTCTGGTCCGCGGCTTTTTGATTGCGCTCACGCCCGCTCTGTAAGGGCTGTGTCCCCATCGCCCGCCTTCGTGTCATTTTGCTTCCGGTCCTAATGCGCGCTGGCTCGGGCATGCTGGATGAGCTGGTCGATCCCTCTTTCAGAAATGCCTTGGCTTTCCAATTCAGCGCGCAGTTCCTCCTCCGTCATGGCGTTATTTGTAGGCGTGAGGCTGTCGTTCGGAAATGCCGCACTGAGTCCGGAGATCGTAAATTTCTCAGGATTCTTTCCGACCACTCTTATCACAAATTGTGCCATTACTTTCTCCTGGTCATTGGATTGGGCCCGCCTTGCCAAGGCTCCTGCTCTCGGCTCCGGTTTATGTAATCGCGGGCGGCGCGGACATTGATGCTTCTGCAAGGCGTGCGATGGCCGCCCCGTGAAGTCAAACCTTTCGTATACACCGCACGCTGCTTGAATGCAAGGAACTAAAGGACCATAAGAAAAGCAATGATAATGAAGTATTAATTATCCAGTTGATAAACGGCAAGGTAGCGCGAATCTTCCGGTCCGCGGCTTTCGCCTTCGTAGCGGCGGCTTTATCCCGCCACCTGTAGGAATGGCATCCCCACCGCCCGCCTCCGCGCCATTCCCAGGTACCGTCGGTCTCCCGGCTGGCATTTTGGGCTGTGTGGTTTATCCCTCATTCCGAGGAGTGGTAGCCACGGCAGCGACTTTGTGCCATGGGCCTTTTGCCGGCCGCCAAGCGAAGCTCCGGAGGAGCGATAGAATTTAGCCCACGGCGCAAGCCCGGTGCCGAGGCTACCCGCTACCTGCTACGGCGCGTAAGAGGGGAGGTGCAGCTTCTCGGGATGTCTGTGGGGCTGCAGGATGAGCAGCTTTAGGTTGCTGGTTGGACGGAAGTTCGAGACGTGAACTTCATATGTAAGTGGGGAGGTGCGTTTCAGGCCGGGCATGCAGCTTGACAGGACGTCGTAGGCGTGGTCAAGGTGAACGGTCAGGTGAAAACTGCGAATCGGCCCGCTCCAATTGTTTCCCGTGGTGAGGACGAATTCGATCCTTTTGTCATAAAGCATGACGTCGCCCTTGTATGGGAATAGAGTTTTCAAATGCGCGATTTCACGGTCGGCCTCAGGAGCACCGCAATAGGGTTTCATTTCAAACCAAGCGCTATCGCCCCAGTCGTCCCACGTTACACCCACCACGGGCCGATATGTGTGGCCCACATAAACGGAGCTATGCGCCGGAAAGCGCTGATGCCAGTAATACTCAATCCTTGTTTTCCACCCACACCACATAATGTGGTGCCGACTGCCCGGCCACTGCGGTCCCGTATCCTCAATTAGTTCCTCTTCTTCCAGCCGCTTGCGCTGTTTTTCCGGGAGCTTGTTGAAAGCCGACTCCATCTTTGGATCAATCACTGAGAGTGGCAAGCCCAGCGAGCGGAGCTGCGCCGTAATATCCTCCCCGTTGTCGTCCCGGTATGCCCGGATTTCGAGCTTGGGAGAGATCGTTCGGCCATTTACTCTGAGCTTGAACAACAGAAAATTAATGGGGTCCTGGGTCGGAATGTCTATGGACTCTTTCGCCACTAAGTCGCCGTCGAGCGGCGGAAGGGGAAAAGCAACCGTGGCATCGATATCGTGGTTCGTGGTGTTCGTGAAGACATACTTCACCTTGACCTGGTGAAGAGAGATTGAAAGGTCCTCCGACTGCATCACAATCTCCGTCGACTTCAGTGGAATCAAACCTCCAGCTCCCAGAGTCGCCGATGTGTCGTCAGCAATAACCTGATGGACGGTTGCAACGCAGACAACGAAGAAGAGCAACAGACGAAGGGCGCGCATGCGACAGATTCTAGTGCATTGTCAGGGATATGTCCGAGAATTTTATGTGCCCAGCCCTTTTGCCGGCCGCCAAGCGAAGCTCCGGAGGAGCGATAGAATTTAGCCCACGGCGCAAGCCGGGGTTCGCGAAGCATTCCCTCCAACCCCCTCCCGGCAGGAGTCCGGGCGAAAACCTCAGTTGTGTGTCATTCCGAGGAGCCCGTTCGCCCTCCACTGGCGAACGGCCCCGAACAAAGCAAGGGGCCTCAGGAATAAGCGGCGACGAGGAATCCCGCACAGTCACGCTTTCAAGACGGAATTCCTTCCGGAGATTACCTTGAGCCCCAACAGAGCGAGATTCCTCGCTGCTTTCAGAGATGACACGGCTGGGAGGAGTTTTTGCACAGATTCAAAAAGCCGCCGCGACGGATCCGCTCGGCTGCCCGGCGCGCCAAATGTGCTAAACTCAAAGTTTGTTGCTACCCTCGGGAGAAGATTCCGTGACCGCACGCATCCTTAATGGCGCCAAAATCCGCGACTCCATCATGGAGGAATTGGGCGAGCAAATCCGCGACCTGAAAACCGCGGGGATCACGCCCGGCCTTGCCGCCGTGCTGGTGGGCGAAAATCCGGCCTCGCAGATTTACGTGCGGAGCAAGGTGAAGACGTGCGAGTCGCTGGGACTGCACAGTGAAAAGATCGAGTGGCCCGCAGACACTTCCACCGAGCGGCTGCTGGGGCTGGTTGACGACTTAAATCGCCGCGCGGAGATTGACGGCATCCTGGTGCAGCTTCCGCTGCCGCCGCAAGTTGACTCGAAAGCGGTGCTTGAAGCCGTCAGCCCCGCGAAAGACGTCGATGGCTTTCATCCCGTCAACATCGGCAATCTGGTGAGCGGGCGTCTGGGCCTGGTTCCCTGCACGCCGGCCGGCATCATTGAAATTCTCCGCCGCAGCGGCATCACGATGCAGGGCGCTCGCGCCGTGATCATCGGCCGCAGCGACATTGTGGGCAAGCCCGTGGCCATGCTTTTGCTCCATAACCACGCGACCGTGACAATCTGCCATTCCAGGACACGTGACCTTCCTGCCGTGGCGCGCGAAGCCGACATCCTGGTTGCGGCAATCGGGAAACCGGCGTTTGTGACGGGCGAATTCATCAAACCCGGCGCGGCGGTAATCGACGTTGGCATCAACCGCCTGACCACGGAAGAAGAAGTGCGGCGCATCTTTCACGCCCCCGCGGCGGCGCTTGAGAAGCTGCAGAGCAAAGGCTCCGTCCTGGTGGGCGACGTGCAGCCCGAAGACGTTCAGGAAAAGGCGGGAGCTTATACGCCCGTCCCCGGCGGCGTCGGCCCGCTGACCATCGCCATGCTGATGGCCAACACCGTCCAGGCCGCCAGGCTTCGGCGCGGAATCCCTTCGGCGAAGTCGGCCGGCCGCTAGCAGCGCCTGATCGAGGTCCTTGGTTTCCATCTTGAATCCATGCGCGACTCCGCAAAGTATTTTGGATTAACGGGCGGCATCGCTTCCGGCAAGAGCACCGTGGCCGCAATGTTCAGCGAGATCGGCGCGCGCATCATCGACGCCGACAAAATCAGCCACGAGTTCCTGCACTC
>JAJYHU010000267.1 GCA_021784615.1 Acidobacteriota bacterium
CTATGACATCCAAATAGTCGGCTACGACGGGAATCTGGGTGTGATCCATCACTTCCGAGACAACCAGAAGGCCATATTTGTCCGCGGCGCGCCGCATCATTTTCAAGCCGGGAAGTCCCAACCCTTGGAAGCTGTAAGGAGAAGTTCTGGGTTTGAATGCGCCGCCCCGCAGCACTCGCACACCCATTTCTCCGATTCGAGCCGCAATCGTGTCGATTTGGGTTTCGCTCTCGACGCTGCAAGGCCCGGCCATGACCACGACTTGGCCGCCGCCCACCGCCACATCCTTGCCAAGCTGAACGACTGATCCCTCGGGACGGAAATGTCGGCTGGCCAGTTTGTAAGGAACTGAAATTCTGAGGACCTCCTCGACGCCGTCGATGAGCCCGATGTCACGGGTGTCGAAATCGATTTTGGCGCCTACCGCTCCGAGAACCGTCTGCCGGACTCCCGTTGAGCGGTGGATGTCGAAACCCATATCCATTAATTTATTAATGACATGCTGGATTTCTTCTTCGGTCGCGCCTTCCTCCATGACTACAACCATCTTGCACTATTCCTTATCTTGGTAAGATTCTGCATCCATGATGTGGCGTTCCAGGGATCGCGCTTCATCGATGATCCGCTCAAAAAGCCGCCGCACGGCGGCATCGTCGAGAGGGCCGTGATTCGACTTCACAATGTTGCGCAGGATTTCCGCTTCACGGTCCGGCTGCCAGGTCTGCATCTTCAATTGTTTTTTGATGTGTCCGATCTCCACCGCACAGCTTGCGCGCTCATTCAGCAGCTTTACCAGCTGCTGATCCAGTTCGTCGATTCGCTTGCGCAAGTTCTCGAGTTCGCTCATGCCGGTGAACTTCCTGTTCCTTGCTTGAGCCAGCGGATGTATTTTTCGATTGCCGCGGCCCCTTCAGCGGAAAAACGCTCTTCGATGGCGCGAACCACCGCACTCCCGACCACCGCCGCGTCCGCCAGTTCCTCGACGGCGTGGATCTGCTGCGGGGTTGAAAGGCCGAATCCGACGGCAAGAGGCAGCCGGGTAAACTTCCTTGTCCGCTGGATCAGCGGCCGGGTGTTTGCCGCGATTTCTTTCCGTTCGCCGGTGACGCCGGTCCGTGAAATCAGATACAGAAAACCGGTTGAAACGCTTGCCACCCGCTCCAGCCGCTCATCCGTGGAGGTTGGCGAGGCCAGGAAGATGGTGTCAAGGTTCCACTTGCGCAAGGTCTGGACGTAAGATTCCGACTCTTCCGGCGTAAGGTCGACGGCGAGCACTCCGTCGGCGCCCGCCTCGCTTGCGTCGCGGGCAAAATTCTCAAGGCCGTATTGCAGGATCGGATTGTAATAACTGAATAGAACCAGCGGCACGCTAACGCGTTTGCGCCAGCCGGGCAGCGCCTGCATCACTTTGCGCAGAGTCGTTCCGCCCTGAAGGGCGCGCTCTGAAGCTCGCTGAATGATCGGGCCATCCGCCAGCGGGTCTGAGAAAGGCACGCCCAGCTCGATGATGTCCGCGCCGCCGCGCTCGATAGCCTCCAGCAGTTCGCCCGTGGCTTCAAGCGCGGGGTCGCCCGCGGTCACATAAATGATCAGCCCTTTGGCCTTCTGCTCCCCAAGCTCTCGGAACTTGGATCCAATTCGCGATGTCACACCAGTATCCATAGGAGGTTCTTGAGATTGTAACCGGATTTACAAAATTCCCGCCGATTGAAAAATGCCCAAGTCTTTGTCGCCCCGGCCTGAAAGGTTCACAATGAACACTTTTTTGCGGCCCGCTTGGGGGGCGCGCTTGATGACTTCCGCCAAAGCGTGTGAAGATTCGAGCGCCGGAATGATGCCTTCCATGCGGGCCAATATCTGAGCCGCTTCGAGAGCTTCCTCATCGTTTGCGTAGGTATATTCCACTCGGCCCTGGCGGTAGAGGGCTGCGTGCTCGGGCCCCACGGCGGGATAATCAAGCCCTGCCGACACCGAATGAGTATTGGAAATCAAGCCATCAGCCGTCTGCAAAATGTAAGTGTACGTGCCGTGCAGCACGCCCGGAGATCCGCCTGCAAAGCGCGCCGCGTGGTCGCCGAGATGGAGCGACCGGCCTCCGGCCTCGACGCCAACCATTTTAACTTCCTGGTCGGGGATGAAGTCGTAAAAAAGCCCGATGGAATTGCTCCCGCCGCCCACGCAGGCAAAAAGGCAATCGGGCAGCTTGCCCGTGGCCTCCAGGATTTGCCGCCGCGCTTCCTGTCCGATGACGCGCTGGAATTCGCGCACCATCATCGGGTAAGGATGCGGCCCCAGCACCGAGCCCATCAGGTAGTGGGTGTTTTCGACGTTGGTGACCCAATCGCGCATGCCCTCATTAATGGCGTCTTTCAGCGTCTTGGCGCCGGAGGATACGCCCACAACTTCCGTTCCCAGCAGGCGCATGCGGAAAACGTTGGGCGACTGCCGGGCCATATCCTCATCGCCCATGTACACCCTGCACTGCAGGCCCAATAGCGCCGCCACCGTCGCGGTGGCCACGCCGTGCTGCCCGGCGCCTGTTTCAGCAATCAAGCGGGTCTTGCCCATGCGCACCGCAAGCAGGCCCTGCCCAAGGCAGTTGTTGATCTTGTGCGCGCCCGTGTGCAGAAGGTCTTCCCGTTTCAAATAGATTTGAGCGCCGCCCAAATGTTCACTGAGCCGCCGCGCGTGGTAGAGGGGCGTGGGGCGTCCGGCAAAGTAGTGCAAGAGATATTGAAACTCGGACTGAAAGCTCGGGTCCTGGCGCGCCTCTTCATAAGCCTGCTCAAGCTCCTCAATGGCGTGCATGAGCGTTTCAGGGACGTAGCGGCCGCCGAACTCCCCAAATCTCCCTCGGGCATCGGGCGCGGTCACTGCTGGTTGTTCTTTCGGCATGTGGGTCTCTAACAAACGAGATTAGCTCAAATTTGCTGACTTGCCTCTTCGACGGCGGCAAAAAACGCGCGAAGAAGCGCCGGGTCCTTTTCCCCTGGGGCTGACTCGACGCCGCTCGCTACATCGACGGCAAATGGACGGACCATGGATATAGCGCGGCCTACATTTTGTGGATTCAAGCCCCCGGCCAGAATAATTGTGCCATATTCGGCCGCCTTTCGCGCCAAACTCCAGTCGATTTGAATGCCCGTTCCGCCTTTTAAGTCCGGATGGAAGGCATCGAGGAGAAAAGCGTTCGCGCGGAGGCTCGCCAGCGTTTCCGGGTCAAAATCTTTTCCAACCGTCACAGCCCGGATCATCGAGTAGGCTTGCAGCGGACCGGCCGGTTCCGGAAACCGCGGGCCGTGAAGCTGCACGGTGCGGACTCCAGCTTCCTGTGCGATGGCGGCCACACTCCCTGCATCCGTCTGATCCGCGTAGACGCCCACGGCGGTTACAAACGGCGGCAATCGTTCGATGATGGATCGAGCGGCGCCTGGCGCAATGAAACGCGGCGAACGGGGATAAAAGTTAAAACCCAGCGCGTCAGCCCCCAACTCAACCGCCAACTGGGCGTCTTCGAGCCGCGTGATCCCGCAAACTTTGACCCGGGTCAGCATGCCGTCAGGTCCGGGCCATCCTTAACGATGGCGCGCTTTCCAGGAGTTGTTCCAGGGCTTTTCCGGGATTGCCGGACGCCATCAGATGCTCGCCGATGAGGACGGCGTTAAAGCCTGCCTTGGCGAGACTTTCAAGATCGCTGCCGGACTTGATGCCGCTCTCGCTCACGGCCAGGCATGAGCGTGGAAGCTTTTCCCGAAGCCGGAACGAAGTCTCCAGGTTGACCATGAAAGTGTTCAAATCTCGATTGTTGACGCCGATGATGCGGGCCCCGGCAGCAAGCGCCCGCTCAAGTTCGCGCTCCGTGTGAACCTCGACGAGCGGAGCAATCTTCAATTGCGAGGCGAGTCCAAGGAGCCTTTTAAGGTCTTCATCTGCAAGCGCCGCCACAATCAATAAGAGAGCGTCAGCTCCCGCCGCCGCCGACTCATAAACCTGGTAATCGTCGAGGATGAAATCCTTCCGCAGCACAGGCAGTCGAACGGCCTGCCGGATGGCCTGCAAGTCGCCGAGCGATCCCAGGAAAAACTCCTCTTCCGTCAAGGCCGAAAGCGCCCTGGCCCCGGCGCGCTCATAGGCGGTTGCAGTCTCCTGGGGACGATAGTCAGGGCATATTAATCCTCGCGAAGGAGAAGCCTGCTTAAGCTCAGCGATGATGCTGAGGCCTTCGGCGGAAAGCGCGGCGGCGAAATCCCGATAATCGGCTCTCCTCTCGGCAGCTCGGCGGAGGGCATCCAGAGGACGGCTCGTTTTCAGCTCTTCGACGCGGCGCCTGCGCGCGGCGATGATCTTTTCGAGAAACAGACTCTCCACCTTGACTCCTCAAATCGCCGGGCTTTACAGCGTGAAGCGGTACGAGCAGAGCGGGGCAAGCCTTTAATGTAACCTTCCGGTGGGAGCGAAGTCAACGCTCCAAAGCTATTCGGGGCGAGTTCATTCGCCTCGCGTCTGCCTCGCCCGATGTCAGCATCGCCGTGCCGCTCTGTCAAAACGATTTCGGCGCCGCCGGGCTTCGATTTCATACAGGCCCTGCTCTTATCCCCTCGGTATCGATCGCTCAGGCGGGCGAGGCTCCTGGCGGTTTTGCCGCAATCGATAGGCTAGATAGGCGGAAATTGCGGAGTTTGGCCGGCGGGGCGGAGCGGGCGATTTCCGGTTCGTTTTAGCTTTGTTTTTTGGCCCATCATGTGTTTTCAACAACTTGGCTAGCTTCGTTTTCGGTTCGTTTTAGGTTCGTTTTGGCTGTTTTTTCCACAGCCCTCTTTTGTTTTCAATGACTTCCTGGCTTCGTTTTTGAAAAAAAGAATTCTTTTTTTCTGGCTTCCGGCCCCAGAAAGTCTCAGAAAATATTTTAATGCTGCATTGTGAAGGTCTTGCCGTCGCATCCCTGCTGGTTTCCATGTTTTTCGCTCCCCGGGCAAACCCCCGAGCGCCGTTAATGAGACTAGCACACTAGGCCTTCTTTGCCAAGCAAATTGTGCTCGCGTCCTGAGGTCGGGGCGGGATTTCCCGCGGAGTTGACTCTGAGCCTCTTTCACTCTGCTCAGGGCGGTTCGCAAGCGGGGGCGAACAACGGGCGCGAAACAGCGCCGGAGAGGGAAGGGCCGGGGATGGCGCGGCTCCGAAACGTGTTTCTAGCGTAGTGTCCGCGAAATAACTGGACAATCGGCACGTCCGTAACGCCGGCATCCTGCCGGCAAATGCCGCCGGGACGGCGGCGTTACATTGTCCGCTCAATGACAGGACACTACTCTAGCAACCGCCGGGAGTGGATGGGCAGGAAAGAGGCTGAATTTTTTTGCGGAAAGCTTTATATTGACCATTCACATTTTGTGTTGAAACTTACGCGGAGGTTTACCTCATGACGGATGTCGTGACTTTTGGCGAAGCCATGATTCGGCTGGCGCCCCCCCATTTCCTAAGGATCGAGCAGACGTCATCCCTTGACGTGCAGGTCGGCGGCGGCGAGCTTAACGTTGCGGCGGGCGTAAGCCGGTTGGGGCTTAAAAGCTCCTGGGTTTCCCGCCTGCCCAGAAACCCGCTGGCGCGGCTGCTGGAAAACCGGGTGAAGCAGGCGGGAGTGGATAGCTCAGCGATTGTGTGGGCGGACGAAGGAAGAGTCGGGCTATACTTTGTGGAATTTGGCGCAGCGCCCCGGCCAAGCTCCGTTCTTTACGACCGCGCTCATTCTTCCATCAGCTCCATCAAGCCCGGAGAAGTGGATTGGAAAGAGGTTTTTGCGGGCGCCCGCTGGTTTCACACCAGCGGCATCACGCCGGCCTTGAGCGATTCGGCGGCGGCCGTCACCCGCGAGGCGCTGGTGGCGGCAAAGCAGGCCGGAGTTACCGTCAGTTACGATTTGAATTATCGCGGCAAGCTATGGTCTCCGGACAAAGCGCAGGCCGTCCAGGAGCCGCTGATGGATTTGGTTGATGTGCTGATCACCACGGAAGAAGACACCGGAGTGGTCTTCAAAATCAAAGCGGCGGGGAAAACGGACGACCGCGAATTTAAGGAGATTTCCGCCGAAAGCTACAAAGAGGCCGCCCAGCGGCTTCAGGAACGCTTCAAGTTCAAGTGCGTGGCCATCACCCTGCGGGAAAATCCGCTGGTGTGGCGCAACTCGTGGTCGGCGATTGCCTACGCGGACGGAAAATTTTACGAGGACGTCAAGTATGAGCTGGAGATTGTAGACCGGGTGGGCGGTGGTGACTCGTTCAGCGCGGGTTTCATATACGGATACCTTTCGAAAAATTCATATGGCGCTGCAGTCCGTTACGGGAATGCATTCAGCGCCCTCAAGCAGACCATTCCTGGCGACTTCAATTGGTCAACGCTCGAAGAGGTCGAAAAACTGCTGAAGGGAGCAAGTTTAAGAGTATCAAGGTAACGACCGTGTCAGGGGTCTGGCGGCTGATTCATTTGCGACCCCAGGGGCAGTATCGGCTGCGGGATGTTCAGCCGTATTTTTTTACCAGCAAGGAGTTAAAGATGCCGTGGTCAAGGGAGAAAGCTTTAGGACTGATCCGTGAGGTTGGTCTTATCCCCATCATCCGCGCCTCAACTTCGGAAGATGCCTTCCAGGCGGTTGAGGCCATTGTTGCCGGGGGAGTGCCGATTGCGGAAGTTACGATGGTGGTGCCGAATGCCCTCCGCGTGATGGAGCGGGCCGTCGAACACTTTGACGACGAAGTGTTGCTGGGTGCAGGCACGGTGCTTGATACGGAAACCTGCCGGGCGGCCATCTTTGCGGGCGCCGAGTTTATTGTGACTCCGACGCTTGACGTCAAAGTCATTGAAATGGCGCGCCGCTACAGCAAGGCATGCATTCCCGGCGGGTTGACCCCTACGGAAATCCTGACAGCCTGGCAGGCCGGGGCTGACATGGTTAAAGTGTTCCCCTGCGGACCCGCCGGAGGACCCCGGTACATGAAAGCTATCAGGGGACCTCTTCCTCAAATTGATCTTGTGCCTACGGGCGGAGTTGATCTTGAATCGACTCCCAAGTATATTCGGGCCGGAGCCGCGGCGGTTGCGGTCGGAGGGGAACTGGTCTCATCGAAAGCGCTGAGGGAAGGGAACAGCGCGAGCATTACAGCGGCGGCCCGCCAGTACGTTGAAGCGGTGCGGTCAGCCCGAAGGGCCATGGCAAAATAGTTTTCCGCTCCGCCGGGCCCGCTCGGGGCGGGACCGGCAAAAATCAGCAACCAGCGGCCGAAGGCCATTTCTCAAGTCCGAGAGGCTCACAAATCCAAAGCTGCAGATCGTTCCGCGAGCGCAGCTTGATTGCAGTCCGCCATATTCCACTGGGCGAAATCGTCGGGAAATCCTTCTGTCAGGAAATGCTGGCGGTGCAAACTGTGGAAGGTATGGTAAAAATGGAGGTCGCTGCGCTTGGCCGGCCCCTCCTGCAAGTCCGAGCGCCGGTTTGCCCTCTGGTTCGAGATGCGGATCAGGTGCGACGCGGTAGCAAACCGGAAGGGGAATCGGCTCTTTTTCATACGAGCGTATCCTCCAGCTTTTTCAGGAACGCCAGTACTTCAGCCGGGTCGCGCAAAAAATACTTCGCATGAGTCTCCCGAAACTTGCCCACGCGTATTGTGACACTGCTTTTCAGCGAGGCAAAGGCTATTTCGTCCGTGGTGTCGTCACCGGCATAGATTGCCAGCTTGCGGCGTGGAAACTGGCGGAGCAGGTCTTGCGCCGCGATGCCTTTATTTCCCATTTGGCTGGGATAAATTTCCCAGATTTTCTTTCCGGCCATCAGCCGGAAATCCGGTCCTAAGCGCTCAAGAACCTTTTCGATTACTGACTTGGCCTTGCCGACCGTCTCCTCGGGCGCCTCACGATAGTGGACGCCGAAGCAGATCCCTTTGTCTTCCACCCTTATTCCCGGGAGGCTGCGGACCTGTTCCCGGACCCATTCCATGCCTTTCCGAAGCCGGCCGGCGCTCGGCAGAGAGGCTGTTTGCCCGTCACTTCTTTCCGAACCGTGAAGCCCAAAATACAGTGCGCCTTTGACCCGTGCGCGCCGGCGCAGGTCGGCGAGTCGCCGTCCGCTGATGAAGCACATGGTCACGCGCGGATGACCGGCCAGCCGGCTGAGCAATCGCCGCTCGCTCTTGCCCAGCAACACTTCTTTGGGATTTTGCCGCAACCGCACCAGAGTGCCGTCAAAATCCAGGAAGAGGACGATTGCTCTGGCGCGCCTCGCCCGTCTGGCGATATTGGACCAAGCGGAGAAGAGATGTCGGGGTTCCTTGGGGCGCTTGGTTTGAGACTTCTTTGCCGTGGCTGAAGTTCGCCATCCCTCGGATTCCTTATCGGACCTCTTGTGGTTCTTCATGTTTTGCCCAAAGGATGGCCGGCGGCCGGGCCGAAAATCCGCCCAACTTTCCCAGCCAGGAACGCCTATTCGAGAGGGATCAGCGGATTCTTAGGGGTTCGGTTTTGTCGAGCCGAACTTCGGAAAGTTCCCGGACCAGGCTTGCCGCCCAGCGGTAAATGTTATGCTCGCGAACCACGCGCCGCATCCGTTGCATCCGGAGTCTTTTCTCTTCCGGGTCCATATCGAGAGCGTAATGGATGCCTTCCGCCAATAGTTCGGTATCGTAAGGGTTGACGACCAGAGCATCCCGCAACTCGCGGCAGGCGCCTGTGAAGCGGCTCAGGATCAGCACGCCCTGGCCATCGTCACGGCTGGCGACAAACTCTTTGGCGACAAGGTTCATCCCGTCGTGAAGCGAGGTCACCATGCACAAATCGGCCGCCTTGTAATAGCGGGAGATTTCCTCATGGCTGTGATGCCTCTTGATGAGCACGATCGGTTTCCACGCATCTTTCTGGAACCGGCCGTTGATCCTTTGCGCCTCGCTTTCAATTTCCGCCACCAGGTTGCGATACCGCTGGATGTCGGTCCGGCTGGGGGCGCCGATCTGCACAAAACTGAATTTGCCCTGATAAGCGGGATATTTTTCAAGAAAACGCTCAATCCCGCGGAAGCGCTCGACAATGCCTTTGGTGTAGTCCATGCGGTCGACGCCCACGCCCATGATGGTGCCCGCAACACCGAGTTCCTTAAACATATCCTCTGCGGAAGGACGGGTTTCCAGCAGCGAATCGCCGGCATTCTCCGAGTCAAAGACCACGCTGACCGGGAACGGACGCACCAGGGTAAAGTGGCCGCGCCGGTTGACGGCAAAGCGGTCCCACTCGATGCGGCACTCGAGCGCGCGATCCACGGTTTCCAGGAAATTGTTGCAGTGCGATTGAATGTGGAAACCGGCAAGGTCGGCTCCCAGCAATCCGTCCAACAGTTCGCGCTGCCAGGGGCAAATGCCGAATCCCTCCGCCGTAGGCCATGGAATATGCCAGAAAATCGCCACGCGCGCATCCGGCCGTTTTTCCTTCACCAGGCGGGGCAGCAAGGCAAAATGGTAGTCGTGGATGAGCACGGCCGGCTCTGGCGTGCCTTCCATCTCCTGCAAGACCGCTTTTGCAAACTGCTGGTTGACCGCTTTATACTGCTTCCAGTCGGCCTCGCGGAAGGTGGGGCGCGTGTGGGCAATGTGGCACAGCGGCCAGAGACCTTCGTTAGCAAAACCGAGATAAAATCCCTGCTCTTCTTCTTTGCTCACCCAGACTCTGCGCAGGGTGTAATGAGGGTCATTGGGAGGCACGCGAAGGCGATCATGCTCGTCCACGGTTTCGCGGTCGGCGTTGCCGGCGCCGGCCGCTACCCAGGTGCCGTCACAAGCTCTCAGAATGGGCTCAAGAGAAGTTACCAGGCCGCTTGCCGGAACCAGGCATTCGATACCCTTCGCATTATGAACGTGCATGTAGGGTTCGCGGTGTGAGACCGCAAAGATCGGCTTGCCGCTGAAGCGGCTGCGGACCTGCATCCGCAGGCGCTCCGGCGTCCAGACAGCTTCGCCGGCTTCGCGCAGGCGGACTTCTTCCTCAATGGCTGTTCTGGCCACTTCCAAACTTTTTGCTAACTGGGTTACTTCCTGCGTAATGGGCCGAAACAGCTCTTCCGAAGGTGGAGTTGCGCTCCGCAACCCCTTGCCGGTTCTCAGGGCGCGCAACCACTGGGCTGTCTTTGTGACAGGCTCCAGGATGCTGACGCGGATGATGAGCAGGCATATCAATGCGATCAGAAAAGTTTCGACAAGCAGGCGAAGAAAGGTATCGCGCCAAAGCCGGAAAGACTGGGCCTGGATGAAGCTTGCGTTATGAAATAGCGCCAGCGCGCCTTCCACGCCCTGGTCGCCGTTGATGGGCAAAACGTAAACCTGGAAGGGCACTCCTCCCATCGTAATGAACCGGCTGCGCCCTTGGTCCCGGGAGATGGCCTCGCGGATCAAGGAGGGACCGGCGTCAAGTTGAGGCTCGACCCCGCTGGCCATTCCGACTTTTTTCCCATCCCGGTCATAAACGTCTACACCCGCCAGTCCTTCGCGGTTTTCAAAGCGGTCCAGAAGGGCTTGCAATTCATCCCAAGCCTGGTCCCTGAGCAGCGGTTCGACATTCTCAGCGAGACTTTGGGCTAGAACTTGCGCGTGCCGGTCCAGGGCGCTGCGCAGAACGTGATTTTCCGAGCGAATCTGGAAGACGGCAAAAAGGCAGGCCACCAGCGTGATGCTGATGATGAGAGAGATAATAAGTCTGTAACGGATGCGCATCTTATAAATTCTACATCATTCTGGTCAAGATAAGTTCACGGAAGCCCGTGAGACATCGTTAGCCTCAATCGTAAAAGGCTAAAGGGTGCTGAAGTCTGGTGCTTTCGTAATGAGTTCGATTGCTTTATTATAGCGCATAAGAGGGCTGAAGATGGATTTTGATGGCCGGGTCGCGGTGGTTACGGGCGGGACGGGTGCTCTCGGATGCGCCGTCGTCCGGGACCTGTTGGAATCAGGCGCCCGGGTTGTGGCGCCCTATCGCCGGGAAGAAGGTTGGAAAGCTCTTCAAGTGCACGTTGCCAAACAGGCTGACCGGCTTGCGGGCGGCTTGGTGGACCTTGCCGACGCGAGCCAGGTGGAAGATTTTATTCAAGATACCGTCTCGCGGGTCGGCCGCGTTGACTTTCTCGTCTGTCTGGCGGGCGGTTTTGCGGCCGGCAAAAGTTTTGAATCCGACGAGCAAGCATGGGATCGCATGATCGACATGAACCTTCGCAGTGTCTTTCTGCTTCTTCGGCCTGTGGTCCCGGTAATGATCCGCCAGAATTTCGGGCGCATCATCACGGTATCGAGTGGGGCGATTCTTGGCGGCGGAGGAAGTGGAATGGCGGCTTACGCCGTCACCAAAGGCGCGGTGAGCCAGTTGACCGGGATTCTTGCCAAAGAACTTGCGGAATATGACATCCGCGCTCACTGTGTGATGCCCGGCACAATGGATACGGAATCGAATCGCCAGGCTATGCCGAAGGCCAATCCCGCCGGGTGGGTAAAAACAGAAGATGTGGCCCGCGTCATCCATTTTCTGCTGGGGGATCAGTCGCGAGCGGTCCGGTCGGCCGTCGTTCCGGTTCTTGGCTAAAACGGCGATCGTGATTGAAAGTTTACGCCCTGGCGGTTATAATGGCTGTTTGACCAGACTGTAAGGAGCCTCATGAGGAAAGATATTCATCCTGATTACCATGACGTGACGGTGGCGTGCGCGTGCGGCAGCACTTTCAAAACGCGGTCCACATACAAGAGTGAGGTGCTGCATCTTGAAATTTGTTCGAGTTGCCACCCCTTCTTTACCGGCAAGCAAAAGCTGGTGGATAGCGCCGGGCGGGTGGAACGCTTCCAGAAGAAATACGCGGCGTTTCGCAAGGGCCGGGCAGAGGCCTCTGCCGCCGGAAAAAGCTCAGGCGCTGGAAGTTAAGCATCGGGGCCGTGTGCGGCCGTTTTCCTCCTGGTAATCGCGAAGATCCCAAAGACCAGAATCAAGTAGGGCAGAGAAAGCTGTTGGCGACGAAACCACCGCTTGATCCCTATATTACGAAGCCGAAAGTCTACCTCCTGGGGCGCCAGACGGTCGTCCGCGAGGAACTCTCACGCTTTCTCGATGAAGAAGGCGTCGCTTTCACAACGGACGCCGGGGCGGCGGCTGAGGTTTTGGCCGAAATCGCCGGCCGCACCTGCTACATGTCCTTTGGGAAGGGACGCAAGACCAACCGGGAATATCTCGATAACATCCTGACATCAAAACACGGCAGCGTGCTGGAACATGCGGTCTGGTCCCTGCTGATTACGGGAGTCAGCCGGTCGCTGACGCATGAGCTGGTGCGCCATCGCGCGGGATTCGGCTATTCGCAACTCTCGCAGCGTTATGTGGATGAAGGCGACGCGCGCTACGTTGTGCCTCCGCTTTATCAGGAGAACGATGAGCTTCGCGCCCGGTGGCGGCAAACCATCGAGACCCTCCGAAAAGCCTATGTGGAACTTGCCGACTCTACGGCGCAATATGTCCAGCAAAAGCACCCGGAGATGGCTCCCCGCGACCGCCGCAAGTGGGCCCGGCAAGCGGCACGATCCATTTTGCCCAATGCCTGTGAGACAAAAATCTTTGTGACCGGCAACAGCCGCTCCTGGCGCCACTTCCTTGAAATGCGCGGCAGCCCGCACGCCGATACGGAAATCCGGCTGCTCGCGGTTGAAATCTGCCGGGTGCTCAAAAACGAAAGCCCCAACATCTTCCCCGACGTCGAGATTTACGACGAAGCCGACGGCATGCCCGCCGTCCGGATCACGCACTCGAAGGTCTAACGCGCGTCCGGACCGCCCGATCCTGTTTGCCGCGCTCAGCGCTACTTAATTCCCACCACCATGGAGTTTGGTCCCGTGAGGTGCTCGACGTAAGTTTCTCGGAACCCTGCCTTCTTCATCCAGCCGCAGCAATCGGCTCCCGTGTAATCGAATCCTCCGGGAGTTTCAATCAGCATATTAAGGCTCGCCAGAAGGCCGAACGCATTGCTTCGGCGGTCATCATCAATCACCGCGTCGTAGACGACCAGCGCCCCGCTTTTCGGCAGGGCTTTCACGGCTTTCGAGAGCAGCATCTGCTTTTCTTCCAGGTTCCAGTCATGGAGGATGTGTCCCATCACCAGCACATCGGTTTCCGGCAGAGGGTCCTCGAAGAAGTTTCCGGCAAGGAAATTCAGTCGCGGGCGCAGTCCAAAAGAGTGCACGTACTCTTCAAAAAACGGTTGCACGGCAGGCAGATCGAAACCGATCCCGGAAACGTGATCGTGTTTAAGCGCAATCTGCGTGGGAAGGCCTCCTTGAGCCGTGCCGATGTCGGCAAAAGTCTTGTATTTCACCCACGCGAATTTCTCCGCAATGGCCTTGGCCGCGCCCAGGCTAATGGCGGTCATGGCCTGAAGAAATCCCCGCATCCGATTGGGGTCGGCGTAAAGCGCGGCGAACGCATCGCCGCCCTGTTTGGATTCATTCTGGGGCCGTCCGGTGCGCAGGCCTTCGGTGAGCGATCCCCAGTGGTGGTAAAGGCGGGCATTCGCCATCTCCAAAATGCCTCCCACATAAGTGGGCTTCGCTTTGTCCAGGAAAATATCCGCTTCGCGAGAGTTGGAATAATGGCCGTCTTTTCGCTCCAGGATTCCCAGCGCCACCAGCGCATCAAGAAAATCCGCGGCGCTCCTCGTGTGCAGCCCTAACGTCCGGGCCAGTTCAGCGATGCGCGCGGGTCCTTTGGCAAGCTGCGTAAAAACCCCCAACTCCACCGCGCTTAGCAGAGTTTTGGAACTCCAAAATCCAAGGCCGAGTTGCAACAGCTTATCGGGCGCCGGCGGCGCGCCGCCCTCCTGCCGAACCGGCGTTCGGTGTTGATCAGATAATGTATTCATAACCTACCCCTTCAGTTTTTTGAATCGCTTGCCCCAGCAAGTTTCAATGAGTTCATGATAACTGAAAAAGTGTGCCGTGTCTCGAAAGCCGCGGGCGTGGATGAAGATGGCGGGATAAACAAAACCTGGGAGGAAAGGCGGCGGAAATTACAATCCCGCAGCTTTACGGAACTTGGCCATGTGCTCACGCATCTCGCGGTTTGAGGGATCGAGCGCCAGCGCCTTCTGCTGGACTTTCACCGCCTGTTGATACTGGCCGTTTACGTAGAGGGCTTCCGCGAGCGTGTCGATAAAAGTCGCCTCTTTCCAATGGGAAAGGTCAACAGCCTGCTGGGCATGTTTCAGGGCTTCCGCGGGATTTTGGTACCGGGGGTCCTTAGCGGTTGCGAGCAGCCAGGCCAGATTATTGTGGGCTTCAGCCATGTCCGGCTTGATCCTTAATGCCGCCTGATAATGCTCAATGGCTTCAGGATAAAGGCGCTGAGCGGCGCAAAGGTCGCCCAGGCCTTCCTGGGCTTCCGCCGTCTTGGGATTTTCCCCCACGGCCGCCTCAAGATATTTTTGCGCTTTGCCGGGGTCGCCCTGGCGTTCATAGGCGACGGCCAATCCCAATTGCGCCTGGGGAGAGTCCGGGCTCAACCGCAGGGCGGTGTGATATTCCTGGATCGCTTGCACCAATTGGTTTTGGCTGAGATAAAGCGAAGCCATCTCTTCGTAGGGCCGCTCGTCATGCGGATTTTGGCGCTCCGCCTGTTCGAATCGCTGGAGCGCCCGGCCGTCCTGGTGGTGATTGCGAAATTCTATTCCTTGCCCAATCAGTTGGGTTACTTCAAGCGAGGCGCGGTATTGGTTTGCGGTAGCGAACATGGCTACAGCGACAATGGCGATGGGGATGAGCACCATCTGTTGCGAGACCCTGGAAAGCACCCAGGCGCGGTCCATGCCCGGCAGCGGAGGCGGTATCAGCCAGGCGAGCGCCATTCCTCCCGCCAAGCCTCCCACGTGTCCCCAGTTATCAATCAAGTGGGGAAGGGAAAGCCCGATGGCTAGGTTCAGCACGATCAGGATCACCATGCCCTTGCCGAAAGCCCGCCTCCATCGCCAGGGCACCACTTCAGGGTGCAGGTATCCGGTGACCAGCATGGCTCCGGCCACGCCAAAAATCGCTCCGGAGGCTCCCGCCGCAACGTTATTCGACATCATCATGGAAAGGAGCGATCCCGTGATGCCCGCCCCCACATAGATGACCGAAAAGCGGCCGTACCCGTACACGTGTTCGAGGATGGGTCCCAGCAGGTAAAGCGCGTACATGTTCACGGCGAGATGGAACCAGCCGATGTGCAGAAACATCGGCATGACGAGCCGCCAATAATCGCCCCGGCGCAAGTAGGGTCCATAGGACGCGCCAAAATTCAGCAGCACATCAAGGTGCTTGGAGCCGCCCGCAAGCGTCATCAGAATAAACACCGCGACGCACAATCCAATAAGAACCAGCGTGGCGACGGGCCAGTAGCGCGGCCAGCGGTGGGAGAACCGCGGCAGACGATGGGTGGTCATTTGTGATTCGTCGAGCGATTCCATGGTTTGTCTTGATTAGGTTTCTGCCCGCAGCCACTTGAACTGAAAGGCGGGCTTCCAGGCGGGGGCCGAAGGATTCCTCTGAAGATGCGCGAATTCAGGGTTCTTGACCGCATAAGCCCCGATCTTTCAAAATTTCGGTTCCCAGGCGGAATTATATCATTTTGCCCGCAAGGGGGCCTGGAAGGCGCGCGTTCCTGGAGATTCGTGCAACTGATTGCGGCGGGCCGCGGGCCGCCGTTCGGCGCCGGAGCTTCAGCAGGGGATGGCCTATCCTCTGTTAATGCGGCGTGCTAGTATGTTAACCATGGACAAATTACTTTCTAAATATGGGTATCGTTCTGCTGCTTATCTAATGCTCTTGCTGGCCGTGGCGGCGGTGTTTCTTGGCGGGAACCGGGCTTTCCCGGCGTCAAATCCCTGGGCTCCGAATCAGGTTGTTGAGCCGGCTACGCTCGCCCGCGAATTGAAGTCGTCTGGAATGAAACCGTTGTTGCTGCAAGTGGGATTCCGCCGGCTTTATGACCAAGGCCATATTCCAGGCTCCAAGTACTGCGGGCCGGCTTTTCGGGCCGCCGGAATCGCCAAGCTGAAGGAATGCGTTGCCCAGATTCCGCGCACCAGGGAGATTCTGCTTTACTGTGGATGCTGTCCCTGGGAGGATTGCCCCAATATACGCCCGGCTTTTGAGGCGCTCGACCGCATGGGCTTTAAGCGGGTCAAGGTCCTTTACATCGCCCATAATTTCGGCCGGGATTGGGCGCATCAAGGGTATCCGACCGAACCTTGACCCCCGATTGCCGAGCCCCATAAGCGGGTTCCACGAGGAACTGCAACGCCCGTGGCCGCATCTAACCAAATGAGCTGTAGCAGGCGAGGAGCATCAGGTTATGTGGAACAATTTTAAGACAACTCTTCTATTGGCAAGTTTAACGGGAGTATTCCTGGCTATCGGGGAATTGTGGGGCGGCGAGCGCGGCGTGGTGCTTGCTTTGGTTCTGGCCGGGGTCATGAATCTGGGCACTTACTTTTTCTCGGACAAGATTGCGCTTTCCACGTCCGGAGCGCAGCCGGTTTCTCGCGAGGAAGACCCGCGGATCTACCAGATTGTCGAGCGGCTGGCGGCGAAGGCTGGAATTCCGGTCCCGAAAATCTACAAGGTTCCCACCAACTCTCCGAACGCTTTTGCCACCGGGCGCAATCCCAATCATGCTTCGGTTGCGGTCACCCAGGGCATCCTTGAAATTTGCGACGATGAGGAAATCGAGGGCGTGCTGGCCCATGAACTCGGCCACGTGAAGAACCGGGATATTCTGACCAGCGCCGTTGTGGCCACCGTCGCCGGGGCCATCACCCTGATTGCGCGCATCGTTTTCTGGGGTGAGATGTTCGGTTTTGGCGGAGGCGGCGGGGGCGACCGCGAAGGCGGAGCCCTTTCAGCGCTGGCCATGATGATCGTCGCGCCCCTCGCGGCTATTCTGATTCAACTGGCAATTTCCCGCTCGCGGGAATATGAGGCGGACGCGACCGGCGCGCGCATCACCGGCAATCCGCAAGGCTTGGCGCGGGCGCTCAAGAAGATTGACGAGTGGTCCAAGCGGGTGCCGATGCAGGTCTCGCCTTCCATGGCGCATCTGTATATTTGCCAGCCGCTGACCGGGCGCGAAATGTTCTCAAGCCTTTTCGCCACGCACCCGCCCATCAAAAAGCGGATCGAGCGGCTCATCGGTACCGGGTATTATTGATTTCTCAGGACGAATGCGAATTCTGAGATGTTCCACTCGAGTCACGGATAGTTTTTATTCCAAGGGCAAAGCGCAGGTTGAACTTTAGGCAAATCATGTGGCCATCGCCATTGATGGGATGGTTGAAAAGCGGCGGGGTGCGCAGGGGCATGTGCTGAAACGCAGCGGACGCCGTGAAAGTCCAAACGCATGAGCGCTGATCCCGCGAGGCGCGGAAACGGACATCGGGCTCCGTAGACCGTGGACGGGTGCGAGGGTATCACATGGCGGATAACAAGGAAAGACGCGACATCGGGCACGCAATGTTCGGCCTAGGTGAATCCGAATCGCTGCAGGCTGGAGCGCCAAGCGGGGCCGGACCGGCTCCGCAACAGCCTGTGACGCCGCAAAGCGGTCCCGGGCAGCAGCCGCCGCAATCAGTGGCGCCGGCGCCAGGCCAGCCGGGCCAGGCTCCCCAATACATTTACGTACAGGCTCCGCCGCCCGCCTGGACTCCGCCGCCTCCGTCAGGCGGAAGCGGCCTGACCAAGTGGGTGATTGTCCTGGCCGTGCTGGTTGTCGCCAACCTGGCGCTGGCCATCAGCAACCGGTTCCAGTTTGGGAAGTTGCTTCAAAAGCATTCGGACCAGCTTACCTTGCTGTCGCGGCGGATGGATTCAAGCGATGACCGCTACGCGCAGTTGAAGGGGCAATTTGACGTGACAAGCCAAAAGCTGGGCTTGACGCAGGCGGAGCTTGGGCGCGCCCGGCAGCTTGCCGCGAATATTCAAAAGCAGCAGCGGCAGGCCGTGGCGCAATTGAACCAAGCCATCCAGATGAAAGCCAGCGCCCAGGATCTCAACAAGCTCCAGGCGGACGCCAATTCGAAATTCGGGAGCTTATCAGGAGATATTGCCGGGACTCAAAAGGATCTCCAGGCCACCAAAGAAGCGCTTACCGGGACCAAGGGAGAGCTCTCCGGCGCGATTGCCCGCACCCATGATGAACTGGTGGCTCTAGCCCACCGCACGGACCGCGACTACTTTGAATTCAAGCTGGTCAAAAAGCACGCGCGGCAAAAAGTGGGAAGCATCGTGATCGAGTTGCTGAAGACCAACCAGAAGAAGAATCTCTATACCCTCAATCTCTATTTTGACGACAAGCGGACGGAACGGAAGGATAACGCGCTCGATCAGCCCGTCTTCTTTTACGCACAGGGAGCGAAGAGCGCGCTGGAACTTGTGGTCAACAAGCTGGGCAAGAACATGATCAGCGGGTATGTCAGCACGCCGAAGGGATTTTTCCCCAGCATGCCAACGGTGCTGACCAACCGCCCGAGTTGAGTCTTTGGCGCGGGGGTGCGGCGGACGCGCCGGGGAGCGCCGGGGAGCGCCGGGATCGATTCCTGCTTTCTCCCTGAAGACAGTCGAGTGCGAAAGCGCCCGGGTTGCGGGCGCTTCGTGATTTTCTTCCTGTTCGGTAAGGATTAATTTCCGGCTGGAGCGGTGACGCGCGACTCGAGGAGCCGGGCTAACTCCTCGTAAGAACGAGCGCCAATCACCTGCTCGACGACCTTTCCGTCCTTGATCAAAAGGAGGGTGGGAATCGATCGAATGCCGAACTTGGCCGCCAGTTCCGGCGCTTCATCCACGTTGACCTTGGCGAAATTGATCTCCTGGCCGTATTTTTCCGCCAATTTTTCAAACGTCGGCGCGATCATGCGGCAAGGGGCGCACCAAGCCGCCCAAAAATCAACGAACGCGGGTTTGGAGTCGGTTTCGAGCTTTTGCCATTCCTCTTTATTAACATGCTGAATGTTTGCCATAAGTGTTCGGTTCTCC
Source organism: Acidobacteriota bacterium (assembly GCA_021784615.1). Taxonomy (GTDB): domain Bacteria; phylum Acidobacteriota; class Terriglobia; order UBA7540; family UBA7540; genus JAMCXS01. The sequence continues at coordinate 19,056 of JAJYHU010000267.1, forward strand.
TTAGTGGTTGCTGCTAAATATGAGATGCAACACGGAGCAAAAAGTTGCGGAAGGAATTCTGGCGAATAAACTGTTAATAGCACATGAGTTGTGGCGTACGGTCGCCCTTCGAGGCCGGTAGCGGCTAAAAAGAAAGGAGCAAGCAATGGCTGGCCGATGGCTTTTCAAATCCGATCCTGAACATTATTCGTTTCCCGATCTGGTTCGGGACAAGAAGACGATTTGGGACGGCATCTCCAACAATCTGGCGCTAAAGCACCTGCGCGGCGTGCGCCGGGGCGATCAGGTGATGATTTATCATTCCGGCAGCGAGCGGGCCATCGTGGGCTTGGCGGAGGTTTTGAGCGACCCTTATCCCGATCCCAGGCAGAAGGACCCCAAACTTGCGGTAGTGGACATCGCGGCGCGTGAGACGCTTGCCGAGCCGGTTACGCTGGAGCGGATCAAAAGCCATGCTGCTTTGAAAGATTTTGATTTGGTCAGGCTGCCGCGGCTTTCCGTGATGCCCGTTCCTGAAAGCGCCTGGAAGGCCTTGCTGGCTCTCGCAAAACGGTGAAAGTTCGGCATTATCCATGACGCGAATCGCCAAACCGCTTCAGCCCCACATCGAACTCGAAAGACTTCAGCAACAGGTTGTGGCCTGCACGCGCTGTCCACGGTTGGTTGAGTACCGCGAAAGAGTGGCGCGGGAAAAACGCCGCATGTTCCGCGAGTGGGAATATTGGGGGAGGCCAGTGCCGAGCTTTGGCGACCCGAACGCTGAACTCCTGATTGTGGGGCTTGCGCCCGCGGCTCACGGCGCCAACCGCACGGGGCGGATGTTTACGGGCGACCGCTCGGGCGATTTCCTCTTTCGCCGCCTCTTTGAAGCCGGCTTTGCCACACAGCCGGAATCGCACGATCGGGAAGACGGGCTCGAACTGCGCCGCTGCTACATCACGGCGTCTCTGCGCTGCGCTCCGCCGGCCAACAAGCCGCTTCCCCAGGAATTGCGCAACTGCGAGCCTTACTTTGAAGAAGAGCTTCGGCTTCTAAGGAGCGTCCGCGCCGTGCTGGCGCTCGGCCGGATCGCCTTTGACCGTTACCTGAACGTGCTGCGGAAGCATGTGGAGCTTCCACCGCGCTCTTCAACGCCCTTTGCGCACGGCGCCAGCTACGCGATGCCGGAGGGAAGGCCGCGGCTGTTTGCATCTTACCATCCCAGCCAGCAGAACACCCAGACAGGGAAACTGACGCCCGAGATGATGCGGACAGTCCTGAAAGAGATTGACCGCTATCTTGGGCGCTGATTCTATCCACCCGCGCACCGCCGCCCTCAGCCCGGCGCGCCTTAATCCATCAACATGCCGCCGTTGACTTCGATGGTTTCTCCGATCAGGTACCTTGCAGCAGCGGAAGCGAGGAACACGATCACGTCGGCGATTTCTTCCGGCGTGCCGGCGCGCCCCAGGGGAATGTTGGCCACGAATTTTTGGAAGACTTCCGGCGGGCTGTACTTTTCATGATAAGGCGTGGCGATGACGCCGGGCGAGACGGAATTCACCCGGATTCCGTAAGGCGCCAGTTCTTTGGCCAGGCTCTTGGTGTAGGTGATCATTCCGCCTTTGGCGGCGGCGTAGACTCCCGAGCCGACCCCGCCGCCGTTGCGGCCGGCGATGGAGCTGACGTTGATGATGGAGCCGCTCTTGCGCGCCGCCATTTCCTCCCAAACCGCCTTCACGCAGAGGTAGACGCTTTTCAAATTCAAGTCCATAACCTGGTCCCAGTACTCTTCCGTCATTTCGGGAAGGGTGTGGCGGCCGAGAAGGTCTCCGGCGTTGTTCACCAGAATGTCGATGCGCCCCCACCGCTTGCGCACGGCGTCAACCATCGCCTGGACCTGGGACATGGAAGTCACGTCGGCCTGGAGGGTGATCGCGTCGCCGCCTGCCTTGCGGATTTCTTCAGCGGCGCGTTCGGCTCCGGACTGATTCTTGTGATAATTGATTCCTACCCGCGCTCCTTCAGCCGCCATGGCGAGGGCGGTGGCGTACCCGATGCCGCTGGAAGCGCCGGTGATGAGAGCGATTTGGTTTTTCAAAACCATGATTTCCTCCACGAATTAGGGATGAGTTTTTCCGCTGCCGAGGATCATTTAAATTGCCATGATGGCACGTTCGAGGAAAACATAAAATAAAAAGGTTGGCAACCTTTCGTCTTTTTTGATAATCCTTATAACTTAAACCTGCAGGGGCTGTTCTTGAAATTTCGGGATCACCCAACCTCAGTGGCAGGAGCACATCACTCAGATTATGAGGATCGAGACGCATGATTGAAGTCGAAAATCTGACCAAACGGTACGGTCCCACCCTGGCAGTCTCCAACATCAGCTTTAACGTCCAAGAAGGTGAAATCCTCGGGTTTCTCGGCCCGAACGGCGCCGGGAAAACCACCACGATGCGCATCATCACAGGATTCCTTTCGGCTTCGTCGGGCCGGGTACGCGTTTCCGGCTTTGACGTTGCCGAACAGCCGCTCGAGGTGAAGAAGCGGATTGGTTACCTTCCTGAGAATCCTCCCGTTTATCCCGACATGACAGTCAACGAATACCTGGCTTTTGTGGGACGCATCAAGGGAGTGCCCCGCAGCGACCTCAAGAAGCGGATCGGGGAGGTCAGCGAGAAATGCGCAGTGGCCAACGTCGCAAACCGCCAGATCGGCAAGCTTTCCAAAGGCTATCGCCAGCGCGTGGGCCTGGCGCAGGCGCTGATGGTCAATCCCGACGTCTTGATCCTCGATGAGCCGACCGCGGGCCTCGATCCCAAGCAGATTATTGAGACGCGCGAGCTGATCAAGGGCCTCGCGGGGCATCATACCGTTATTTTAAGCACTCACATCCTTCCGGAAGTCTCCAGGACCTGCCAGCGAGTGGTGGTGATCAATCAGGGCAAGGTTGTTGCCGTGGGCGCCCCGGATGAACTGACGGCGCGCTTGCAAGGTTACGGGACGGTTCTCGTCAGCGCCGAGGGTCCGGCACCGGAAATCATCGGCAAGCTTCAATCCGTGCCGGGCGTCAATCTGGTTGAGCCGCGAGAGGCGGCCGAATCCCGGGTGACGTTGGAAGTTCACGTTGAAAAGGAGCGCGACGTGCGCGCGGAGTTGGCGCGGGCTGTCGTCGAGTCCGGCTGGAAGCTGTTTGAACTCAAGACCAGCGGAATGAGCCTGGAAGATATTTTCTTGAAGCTCACCACTCACGACCTGAGCGAAGGCAAGCCTGCTCCGGAGAATCCGCCGGTTCAGCAAGATGCGGCTCCAGCAGAAAATTAATTCCTAGGGGTTGCGTCGTTTCAGTTTCCGCCGCGTCTCGGCGGCACGCAATTCCTTTGAGGGGACATCGCAATGCGCAATATCCTGGCAATCGCGGGAAAGGAACTCCGCGCCTATTTTCACTCGCCCATCGCCTATCTGGTGATGGCGGTTTACTCAGTCCTTTGCGGGTTCTTTTTCTATAGCTTCACGGCCACCTACGTGGTGCAGTCGCTTCGCATGCAGGCCATGGGAGGGATGGGCGCTCCGCCCATGACGCTGAACGATTACGTCATCCGGCCGCTGTTCGAGGGCGTCTTGTCGGTGGTTCTTCTGCTGCTGATTCCGCTGATTACCATGCGGCTTTACGCGGAGGAAAAACGCTCCGGAACCATCGAGCTTTTGCTGACTTCGCCCCTGACCGACCTCGAAATCATCCTGGGAAAATTTCTCGGAGCTTTGCTGCTTTACGCGGCCATGGTGGTCATCACGTTCGGTTACGTCAGCACCTTGTTTATTTACGGGAACCCGGATGCGAAGCCTTTGCTGGCGCAAGCGCTGGGGCTTTTCCTGTTTGGGAGCGCGCTGCTGGCGCTGGGCATGTGGATTTCGACTTTTACCAAAAACCAGATTATCGCCGCGGTGGTTTCCTTCGCGGTTTTTCTGCTTTTCTACGTTTTTGACTGGGTCACGGCTTATTCCAGCGGGACGCTGGGCAAGGTGTTTTCCTACCTGGCCTTTACGACGCATTTTGACACGTTTGCGAAGGGCGTTATCGACTTGCGCGACCTCGTCTATTATTTGTCGGTCATCGTGCTGGGCATTTTCCTGACCGCGCGCTCCGTTGAAGCTTTGAAGGGGAGGGTTTGAGAAGATGGCGTCAAAGGATCAGATAAAAGGAGGCGGCGGCCAGCGCATTCTTCAGGGCGCGAATCTCGTCCTCTATACGCTGATCAGCATCGCGATTGTGGTGCTGGTCAACTGGTTTGTAAACCGTCACGACCGGCGCTGGGACCTGACCCCGAACCATGAATACAGTCTTTCGCCCCAAAGCAAGAAAATCCTCCATGAGTTGAAGCGGAACGTCACGATCTACGCCTTTGACCGCAAGGCGGCTTTCAGCCACCGCCGCGACCTGCTGAGCAACTACTCGATTGCCTCGCACCACGTGACCGTGGACTATGTGGACCCGGACAGCCGGCCCGGCCTGGCCAAGAAATTCGGAATCACCAGCTACGGGACCATCGTGGTGGCCGCCGGCGACCGGCACTTCCAGGCGCAGAGCACCGACGAGGAAGGCGTGACGAACGCCTTGATCCGCGTTCTGAAAGGCGAGCGAACCGTCTGCTTTATCGAAGGGCACGGCGAGCATGACACCGCCAGCGCCGGCCGCGACGGTTTCCAGAACCTCAAGCAAGAACTCAACAACGAAAGTTACCAAGTCCAGACGCTGATGTTGCTCCAAAAGAACGAGATCCCGGCCGCTTGCGGGATCGTGGTTGTGGCCGGTCCCAAGCATGATTACCTGCCGCCCGAGATCAACACCATCCAAACTTACGTGGATGACGGCGGGCGCGCGATGTTCATGCTGGACCCCGGAGTGAAATTGCCCAATCTGGACAAGCTGCTGGCGGGGTGGGGAATCAACGTCCGCGACGACATTGTGGTGGACATGAATCCCGTGGCGCGGCTTTTTGGCACGTCACCGGATATGCCGCTGATCATCAGCTACGGAACCAACGCGATTGTTCAGCCGCTCAAGCGCGTTGCGACCCTGTTCCCTCTTACCCGGTCCTTTGACCTGAGCGCCAGCCCTCCTTCGGGCATGTCCCCGGAGATGCTGTGCCAGACTTCGGACGCGAGCTTTGGCGTGGAAGGGTTCAACCCCAGCATGCAAAAGGTCTCTTTCCGGCCCGGCAAGGACGTCAAGGGCCCGCTCACGGTGGCTGTGGCGGATACCATCAGCGGCCAGGACAGCAAAGACAAAAAGGCTGAGGGACGCGTGGTGGCGATGGGAACGTCGCTCACGGCCGCCAATGCCTACCTGGGATTCCAGGGCAACCGGGACCTGGTGATGAACATGATGAACTGGCTCTCGGCTGAGACAGATTTGATTTCCATCCGGCCCAAGAAAACTGAAAGCCAGCGCCTGAACCTGAACCAGCGGCAGATGGGCCGTCTGCTGTATCTGGGAGTTTTCGGGTTGCCGCTCTGCATTATTATCATCGGCACGGGTGTCTGGTGGCGTCGTCGGCGATGAACAGAAAATATCTCAACACTTTGATTGCGCTGGCTGTGCTGGCTGCGCTTTGGGGCGCTTTCTCTTATGTCGGGCGCAAGAAGAGCGCCAAAGCGGTGAAGAGCGCAACGGCCGCCGTGCAGAAGATTTTTCCGGTGGCGCGCGCGCACATTACTTCTTTTACCTTCAAGCCTGAGGGTGGGAAGGCCATCACCTGCGCCCGGCAGGGCGACACTTGGGTGATCACCGAACCGCGCAAGCTCGCCACCGATTCTTCCGCCATTGACGGCTTCCTGAACAGCCTTACGTCCGCCTCGGCCAGCGAGGTGGTGGCTGAGCACCCGGCCAGCTTGAAGGATTTTGGCCTCGATCCTCCCCGGGAAACGATTGAAATCTCTACCGACGCAACGCCCGCCAAGTTCACCCTGCTGCTGGGCAGCTCGACGCCCACGAGCGAGGGCCTTTATGCCCAGGTGGGCGGCCAGGAGCGCGTCATTATGCTGGCGAGTTACATGAAGGACTCGCTTGAGAAGAACCTGTTTGATCTGCGCGACAAGAGCGTTGTCACTCTCAAGTCCGGCCAGGTTGATCACATGGCCGCCACTTCGAAAAGCGGCAGCTACACCCTGGTCAAGAACCCGGAAGGCGTTTGGGACCTGATGCTGCCGCCAGCCGTGCGCGCCGACCGCTTTACGGTGGAAGGGCTGGTGGATGAG
>JAJYHU010000168.1 GCA_021784615.1 Acidobacteriota bacterium
AGGAGGTTTCCACCCGCGAGCGAAACAGCGCCAGGCTGTGCGTCATCGTCCAGTATTCATACACGGCTTTCAAAAAATAGAAATTGTCGTCCAAAGGCGGATACTTGCCGAAAGGATGCCCACCTTGCTTGACGCCCGTATCGTAAGTGCCCGGATAAAAAGTAGGCTTGCCGTTGAATTCAATATGGTCGGGAACCGTGTAAGCCCGGATGACCACTCCGGGACGAACGTGCCAGCCTTTCGGCCCCTGAGTAGCCGCTGACATCAGGCGAATCCAACCCTCAAGTTCTGCGGGCGGAATAAAATCTCCGCCCAGCATCATCACCGCATCGCGAACCCAAAACGCCGGGTAGCCCATGTTGCCGCCGGGAACGTGCAGCGTGTAGGGCGTGGCATTGCGCCACTGGCCCTCAGAGTGGCCCGCAGCCAAGCGAGCGGATTCAACAATCCGCCGGGCCTGATCGCGGAGAAAGGCGGTGTCCGATCGATTCAACACCGGCCGCGCGCCCTGAGCGGCGCTGAGCGGCGCTGCCAAGAACAGGAGGGCGAATAGGTATTTCATGGATTGCTTCCTTCTTCCGTCCGGTCAACCGCCATTCAAAGACTCACAAGGAGCGTCGCCGCGCGGCGCGGGCCGGCAAACGGGAGACCCAGATCTTGGCGGCGGCGGCCTCGCCAAGCGTGGCGGCTTTGCCGTCCAATCGCAAGCTCAGCGTGGAATCATAATTCCGGCCGAGCACTTTGATCTGGACGCCCGGGCGGATTCCCAATCCGTCAAAATACTCAAGGAGCTTGCGGTCCCGCTCGTGCATGCTGTCAACCCGCACCAATTCGCCCGGCAACGCCTCCCACAAGGGCTCAAGGCCGAGCCTTCGCCTGGCGGAAGCGCTCTTGTTAACTTGATTGCCGTGCGGACAGGAGCCTTCCCTTCCCACCTTCTCGATCAGTTTTTGCTCCAGGTCCTCGGAAACCGAGTGCTCCAGGCGCTCGGCCTCGTCATGCACCTTGTACCATTCCATGCCCAGGATTTCGAATAGGAACCGCTCAATCAGGTGGTGGCGAAGCCGCAGCTTGTCGGACACCTTGCGCCCCGCGGCGGTCAGCGTGATTCGGCCCTTGCGGTCCACTTGCGCGAGCTTGTCGCGATGAAGCCGCCGCAGCGCCAGAGCCACCGCCGGAGGAGAAACGTCCAACCAACGCGCAATCGTGGCGGCGATGGCGGCGCCTTCTTCAGCCTCGGCCTCGGCAATGGCCTTCAGGTAATCTTCTTTGGAAACGGTCAGTCTCATAAGCCCTGAGTGGCGGGCGTTCCGCCGCTTACCCCTCCGATTGTCAGCGGGTCTTCGGAAAAAGGCAAGCCCTGGAGCACAGAGGCCAAAGCCAAGTAATTAGCTTTAATTATTCCTATTGATTAACTATAGTTAATGACCTCGGGCAAAAGGCAGCATCGCAACGCCTCTCGGAAACTCCCTGGAATCGCCCGCGGTTACTAAATAATGCTTATTGCTTTAATTGCAACCTGTTGCTAGAATTCACGAGGTGATCGCATGAAGTACCGGTTTCTTATGAGATGCTTAGGCTTGTGGGCGCTATTTTTTCTGATTCCTTCGGGAATTGCCTGGGCGCAGTCGACCACCACCGGAGCCATTGCGGGACGGGTGATTGACCCGTCCGGCGCAATAATCCGCAGCGCCACGGTCACCCTGAAAAATGACGGAACAGGCGCCAGCCGAACCACCGTTACGGGGTCGGAAGGCTCTTATCTCTTCGCTTTCCTCGATCCCGGCAGATATAAGGTTAGCGCGAGCGCCCGTGGATTCAAAACCGCCGTTCAAGAGGTGACGGTAGAATTAGGGTTGACCCGGACTCGGGACTTTCAGCTCCCGGTCGGCGAACCCAAGCAGTCCGTGACGGTGAGTTCAAAGGCGCCTCTGCTCCAGACCGCCAACGGGAACGTTTCATCGACAATCAGCCCCCTCCAGATCTCGGAGATCCCCAATCCGGGCAACGATCTGACCTTTATCGCCCAGATGGCTCCGGGCGCGGTGATGAATACGGAAGCAGGGAAGGGCAACGTGTCGCTCTACGGATTGCCCGCCACGTCGAATCTTTTCACGGTCAACGGAATGAACGATATGGATCCCCTTTTGAGCGTGAACAACTCCGGGGCGACCAACCTGATGCTGGGCCTGAACGATATCAAGGAAGCCACCGTAATCAGCAACGGGTATTCGGGAGAATATGGTGGGCTGGCTGCCGCAAACATCAACTACGTCACCAAATCCGGCGCCAACGACATCCATGGAAACGCCAACTACTACTGGAACGGCAGCGCGCTTGACGCGAACAGCTTCTTTAACAACGCCACCAATACTCCGCGCCCGTTTGTGAACGCCAACCAGTGGTCGGCCTCCCTGGGAGGCCCCATCCACAAAGACAAAGCCTTCTTTTTTGTCGATCAGGAAGGACTACGGGTCCTGGTCCCCACCAGCGTGGAAGCACAGGTTCCCACACCAGCTTTTGAGCAGGCCACGATTTCCAACCTGAATTCCCTGGGGCTGAATAACTCCGTCCCTTTTTACCAGAAGATTTTTGGCCTTTATAACAACGCACCCGGAGCCGGCCGGGCCCAGGATGTGCTGCCAGCGCACGGCTGCTCAAACGTAACCGCTCTTGCGCCCGGCGTTCCGTGCGCGCTTGCGTATCGGTCCACGGTCAGCCAGCTTACGAACGAGTGGATTCTCAGTTCGCGCCTGGATTTCAACCTCAGTTCCACGGACAGAGTTTTCGTTCGTGGCGAGATGGACCGGGGCAATCAGGCGACTCTCACCGACCCCATCAGCTCTCTTTTCAACGTGGTCAGCAATCAGCCCGAGGAACAGGGCCAGGTGGGGTGGACTCATCTGGTGGGAAACAACAAAGTGAATTCGCTGCGCGCCACCTTGCAGTACCATTCAGCAATCTTTGGGCCTCCCAGCCTGTCGAAGGCCCTGCAAGCGTTTCCTTCAACCATGTACTTCTATGACGGCGCTCTCACCACGCTTGGCGGCAAGGACTACGGTTATCCGCAAGGGACGAAGACGACTCAATACCAGTTAATCGACGATTTCTCCTGGCTCCACGGCAACCACAACCTGAAGTTCGGGATCAACGATGCCCGAAGCGATATCAGCAACTATGATTTTGGAACATTATCCAGCGGTTTTCTGGGAGTCTTCAGCCTGAACGACTTTTATAACGGCGGTGCCACGGGCGATCTGGTGGAACAAACCTTCCCCACCTCGCTGGTCCAGCCCTTCGCCCTCTATCGCCTGGGATTTTACGGCCAGGACGAATGGCGCGTGCGGCAGAACCTGCACCTGACGCTGACGCTGCGGGCCGATCACGCGTCCAACCCGGTTTGCCAGCACAATTGCTTTGCCCGTTTGGCCGAGCCTTTTCCTTCTCTGAACCACGATCCTTCAATTCCGTACAACAAAGCCATTCTTGTAAATCAGCATCAGGAATTTACCGGCTTGACGGCTTTGGCTTTACAACCCCGGCTGGGATTCGCCTGGCAGCCCTTCGGCGGAAGGCACAGCATCGTGGTGCGCGGCGGCGCGGGCATCTTCTATGATGGCATTCCCGGCTATAGCGTGGAGAGCATCGCCGGAAACCCGCCCAACCGAAATGAGTTCCTGGTTTTTGACAACAACCTTGCCCCAACGGAGTCTTCCAATTTATTTGCGGACGCGGCAAACTCAAACGCCGCTTTCGTGAATGCGTTTGCAAGCGGCGGAACGCTTGCGAGCATCCAGGAATCCCAGCCCTACTTCACGCCACCGAATGTTGCCGGCACGGCGCAAACCATTCATCTGCCTCAGTACCAGAAATGGAACCTGGAGATTCAAAAGGAACTGGGACGCAACACCCTCCTGAGCCTCAACTATGTCGGGAACCACGGCATCCACGAATTGATCCCCAACGCCTCCGTCAACGCGTATTCGTACTACGCCTCTTTCCCCGGATTGCCTTCCACCCCGCCCGACCCGCGATTTGCAACCGCCACCTATATCGACAGCGCCGGAGTGTCCAGCTACAACGGGCTGACGGCGAGCTTCCGGCACAACTTCACAAACGGCACGGTTGATGCCAATTACACTTACGGCCACGCCTTGGACATCCTGTCGAATGGCGGGACCTTGTTGCCGTTTATTTACGCGACGAATGAAAGCATCTTGTACCCTCAGAACCCCAACAACATCAGGGACAACTACGGCAATTCGGATTACGACATCCGGCATAATTTCAATCTGAGTTACGTTTGGGATCTCCCCATTGAGCATCTCACCTCCGGCCGCATGTGGAATCATCTGGCGGCAGGCTGGCGGGTTTCCGGAACGCTCTTCGCCCATAGCGGATTTCCCTATACGGTGCTGGATTTGCAGGCGGAAAGCACCTTGCAATACGAAAATTTTGGCGGCCCGCTCTATGCAACTTTTCTGGGCGGTCCCACCCATTCCTGCAAATCACCGAGCCATGCCTGTTTGAACGCCTCCCAGTTTCAAGCCTCGACGAACAATCCCAATCATTTCGGCATCCAGGGAAGAAACATGTTCGAGGGGCCGGGCTACTTCAACACCGACTTTGCAATCAGTAAGGTCACTTCACTGCCGGGATGGGAAGCAGCAAAGCTTGCGCTCGGTTTCCAGTTCTACAATGTGCTGAATCACCCGAACTTCGACCAGCCCATCGCCAATTTGTACAGCACCCAGTTTGGAAGCATTCTCAACACGGTCAGTTCTCCAACCAGCATCTTCGGATCAGGCCTGGGCGCGGACGCATCTCCGCGGCTGATCCAAGTCCACGCTCAACTCATATTTTGATTTAGAAAAAAAGGCCGAATCGGCGCGCAGGGTTCGCCCGAATCACCGGCGAGCAGAGCCCCTTCGTTTTCCGTCAATAGAAAAGGTATTTGCGCCAGCGCTCGTCCGCGCGCCCGAGCATTCGCATGATGTGGCGGCTGGTGTGGAGAGTGAAAGGCCGTGGCTGCCGCCGCAGCTTCAGTCCCGCATCCTCCGGCAAGCGATTGCCCTTGAGGGTGTTGCACTTGTGGCAGCAGGCGACAAGATTATCCCAATCCGTGTGGCCGCCCTTCGAGCGCGGAATAATATGGTCAAGCGTGAGCTCGGCGGCCGGCAGGGCGCGCCCGCAAAACTGGCACGTGTAACGGTCGCGCATCAGAATGTTTTTGCGGGAAAGCGCGCGGGTTTGGTGTGGAATGCGGCGAAATTCCGTAAGCCTGATCACGGACGGGATGCGGAAGGCGACCCGGGTAGAATGGATGAAACTGCCGTTTTCTTCCTCGGTGGTGGCAGTGCCCTTCAGCACCAGAACCAACGCCCGCCGGGCCGCAGTAACGTTAATCGGCTCATACGTAGCGTTGAGCACCAGAACCGGAGCTTGCAACAGGCGTTCGCGATCCGCCGCCACTGCCTCACCTCTCAGGAAGCATCCAATCCCTTGCTAAAATCCAATTATGTCCAGTCCCGGCCGAGTTCGTCAATATCCGCCGCGGCCGCGGCATCACCCATATCCGGAAACTGGGGCGTCGCGCGGGCCAGCGCCAGGGCAAAAACGGTTCCGGAACCGGCCTGTTT
>JAJYHU010000339.1 GCA_021784615.1 Acidobacteriota bacterium
GACGGGTAGGGTGGCTGAAAGATGCGTCAGCGGGCCCAAATGGGGCTCAATCGAAACTTGGCGGAAGCCCGCTTTGGCGGGATCGATCCCGGCAACCGTTGCCAGGAAATCAAAATTGGGATGAGCGCTCCAGGCGTGGCAATCGGAGCGTGTCGGCTCTGGCATCTCCGCCCAGGTCGTCAAACCAAGTTTGAGCATTCGGCGCCACGGACCAAGCTGGCTTAGGTATTCGTCGCCAAGACCGGCTTTGTCCATGGCGCGGAATAGATAGAACCGGAAATAGTATGAGCACTGGGTAAGCGAGGGATCCGTCAAAACGCGTTGGAGCACAGGTCGCTGCTCCCTAATTGGAATGGCATCTGTTAGAACCCCGAGGATATTGGCATGCTGGCTGAAGTCCTTTTGGGCGGGAGTATCCGCCAAAAGCCCTCGCGAACGATTCCAGCAGGTCGCATAGACAGCGTGTGCGATTCTGGCGGCTAGAGCGCGGTCAGATTCGGCTCGTCTTGCGCTGCCAAAGGCCGATTCAAGGTCGCCTGCGGCGCGCAAGGCGGCGGCAAACTGCAGGCTCAGAATGGAAGACTGTCCATTAGCTTCCATGGGAGGCACGCCGTCCTTAAAGTTCTTTGTCCAGTCGACAAAGTTCCACCAATCCATTTTTCCGAGCAGTCCTGTAGGAGACATCCGGCGTTCAAACCAGCCGAGGACGTCCCGCATGCCGGGCAGGAACTGGCGGAGAAAGTTTGCGTCGCCGTGATACCACCAGAGATCGTGCATCGTGTCGATCCAGAAAAGTGAAAAAGGCGGAATGAATTGCGGCAGGTGCGAGGGATAGCGGCTTTGGGTGATGCCTTCCGGAATCCGCGAATCGTTGAGAAGTTCGATGGCGTTTTTTGCCAGCCGGTCGTCTCCGGTCATGTAGAGTGAAATCAATATCTGAATGCGGGTGTCTCCGGCATACTGGAGCTGTTCGTAGTACGGGCAATCCATGTAAGTTTCATGGGCGCACAGCCGGGCTGTACGCCAGCCCACCTGCCACATCTTTTCGAGCACCGGGTCGCCGCTCGCAAAAGTTGCGCGCATTTTAAAAGGATACGCGGTAAACATGCCTCGAAAGTCGTCAAGAACCAGCGGAGCCGACGCCGTTTTAATATCGATCTGCAGATAGCGGTAGGTGCGCCACCAGAGCGGCCGGAACATGCGGTGGTCGCCACCATCGGGAAGAAATACGTCTTGGTACCCGACAATCTTTTTCCCCGCCGTGACGTTCCGGTTGCCTTTTCTGCCGTCCTTCCACAGCGCCTCTGCATAAGTCAGTGTAACCGTGCTCCCGCGGCCTCCACTCACCAGCAGTTCCGGATATGCGGTTGTCTCATGAGTCTGATCGAACAGCAGGCTGGCGGAAGTGTTTGCCGGAATGGTGATGGGAGCGCGCCCCTGGAGAAAGTTTTCGCTTGCCTCAATCCCCTTCGCACGTACCAGCCGGACGAGCCGTTCGGGCTTTTCCTCCATAAAGGGAATATTTCTTGGCACAAGCATCCAGGGGGAAGAACTATCTTGGATCCCGCGCGGGTCGGCCGGCCCGAGAGTCGCGGCAGTCTGCCATTTGGAGTCGTTGTACCCTAAATCCTGCCAGCCCCAGGGCACCTCAGATCCATCCCATCGCTCGCCGGGACCGACGACGCTGTAAAAGGGAATGCGCTTACGGTTGACGGGGATCATTTGAATGGCATGGCTGACCCGGCACTTCCAACTCGAGTTCGAGTTTACGACCGCCTCTCGGGCGCTGTCTCCCTGAACCAGTAGTCCGGTCTCATTGCTCATTTGCGCCATGGGTGCAAGCTCAGCAAAGTTCCACACAATCGCCGCAAGCACATTTGCGCCCGAACGTAGATTTTTAGAGATATCGATTGTCGCGTAGCGCCAGTGGAACAAGTCTCCCCGCGCAGGCCCTTCCAGAACGCGAACTCCGTTTACGAAGAGTTCGTAGCGGTTGTCTCCGGTCACGCTGATAGTGAAGTGCTGGGGCTTGCGGGCAAGCGAAAAATCCTTCCGGAAATAATAGACTCCGAAATCTTGATGTGGGCTGTCCGGGCAGGCAATCCACATTGCCGGCCAACGATGGTGCAGGAGATCGATTTCGGCGCTTATGGTCGGGGACAGCACTGAGGGGACAAAAACGAAGCAGAAAAGGAAAACTAAAATTCTGATATTAAATGTCACTCGCACGGGCTTGCTCTCCTGGTTTCATAACGGCGCTTGAAGTATGCGCATTCCCTAATTGGGTTAATTCCTGTTCCACATAGTTGTTCACGGTTAAGGATGTGAATTATGCATAGTCTGGAGTTAGAAGTCAAAGTGAAGCAAATGGGAGCAGCCAACGCGGGAGGTTCGAGGGGGATAATAGGCCAGCGGAGTCAACGACGAACGAAACTCACCTTGCCTGCGCCTGGGAGTTTTGGTTTCTAGAATCCAAGTCACTAGGAACGGCCAGCATCCCCGAAATATGTCCCTTTGTGATTTCGGATACGACGATCTCCATAGGGAACTGGCTGCGCTGGGTATAGAATTGGATAACCTCATTTAAGGCCCGGTCTTTGAGTTCAACCGATTTGTCGTCCACGATGAGGCGTAGGGTATAGCGCTGATTCGGCACGTTAGTGCTGGCAAGCTTTATGGAGATAGGTCCCACACGTTCGAACCGCGATTGCTTCTTCAAGCTGAAGGGTATCCCCGTTCGGCGGGTAATTTGCAAGAGTTGGTTGACGGCGTTCTGGTTCTGTGCCACTTGGTTCCGTTGTGTATCAAGCTCGCCAACCACGTTGCCCAGGCGATTGACGGTTGCTTCCCATTCCTGATGACTTGCGTTAAGGTCACCCTGCAGCAGCTTCAAGCCCGGGTCGGGTTTTGCCGCCGTTGTGGGTTGGGCTTGAGGGGAGGGCTTGGGTTGCGAAGATGGGGGGACTAACGGCTTTGGAACGGGTGCGTCTGCCGTATGGACCAGCGGATGGTGAGCGAGTTCCGCGGACAAGACAGGGGTCGCTTTCGGTTGCGGCTTCGGGATACGATTGCCTTCCGCAGGGGGGGATATGGAGGGTCTCCGCTTTTTCTCAAGCTCGTCAATTCTGGCTTGCAAAGACTCAATCTTGTGCTGAAGTTGCGCCACCTGCGTATTGTTGCTGGGGTCAGTGTTTGAAAGTCCGCCAGCCTTAATGTATCGATAGGCTGCAAGGGCCCCCAAGGCCGCAACAAGGATTAGGACAAGTGCTCCAGGCAAGGGCGAACGCGATGGAGAGGGAGATGGGGCCGTTTGCTTGGACTTAACAAAGACTTGACGGTCATATCCGAATCCACCCATGACAAGCTCCCTGCTCGCTGACTAGCTCCTCAATGTATTTGGACCTCGACCTGAGTTGGGTAGCGGGCTTTCAGGGTTAGAGAATATTCGCGCGTCTCACGGGGAAGCAGGTCGACTTCCCGCTCTGCGTGATCCATGCGCGTGCCATCCATCGCTAACTTATATTGGCCGGGCGAGATGACGAGGAGCAAAGGGGTTCGCCCGACAATCTTTCCATTGATACGCACGTAGGCGCGGTCGGGAGTAGACCTCAACATGAGCTTTCCGGCGTCCTTTCCGGCATGGGCTTCGAGAGCCTGGCGGTTGGCCTCGATCGAACCATTGATGAGGGAGTCATCAATAAACTTGGTTCCCTTGGAATTCGATAGCTTGCTCTGGATAACCGAGGGCTTCTCGTCCGGCCCAGTTGGGAATTTTACTTTATTCATCACGTTGATGCCGCTCATGCTTCCGGAGATGCCGGAGGTTGCTGAGCCGTATTCGGCGGCCGCTTGAGCGAAGGCACAAGCCACTCCGAGAGCTAGCAATAGGATTAGCTCACCTCCTCGCAGGAGCAGACTGTATTTAGTTAAGGAATCGCTTGACCACCGGCTTATCGAAAAACCTGCATTGTTTTTCATCATAGAGGCTGCCATTAGTTAATCTCCTTTGAGTTGGAGTTCTTCCCTTAGATGGAGCCCCCTCCTGGAACCAGGGAAAACCGGATTGCATCTCCGTATTTGCCTTGACGGCTTCCGTCGTGCGTGGCGGATTGCACTGATCGGTTCATTATTGCGCCCGACCAAAACTCACCTTAGCATATATCGAGAATTCCGTTTGGGCAAGAACTTGCGTATTAATAGCTGAATTATACTTTGAACGAGGAACGGCGAAGGAAGTCGGGTTTGCGTTAAAGAGTGTGTGGTTACACTTGCAAATGGCCTATCATCGCATGTGTATTCAATGGGATAGGGTAGCAGTGAGTACATCGTTTGCATGCCGATTGGATGGTCAGAAAATGATCGTCGGGTCAATATGGTTTTTTACATTCCTGGCATGCGCCGTTTTCCCCACCAGTAGTATCCGAGGACTTCAGCAAGACCGACCACGGATAGGATGGCGAGCCATGCATCATCAGCAAGGTCAGGCCCGGTTGCGGCCTGTTTGGGGTGCAGGCTGGATGAGTGGGTGCGAATCGCTCTTATGGAATCACAGCCGCCTTGAGTTCCCCGTTCCGGTTTTTCATGCTTTGGAAGAAGCGCGGCAGTTCATCAAGCGGAATCTCTCCGGTGACAAAGTCTGAAGCGCGGACGTCGCCTCGGGCGACGGTATCAAGAGCTTTGCGGATAAACCGCGGGGTGTGATGGAATGTGGATCGGATCGTAATCTCAGAGTAGTGCAGAACGGAGGGATCAAACTGCACATGACTGCCGCGCGGGCAGCCTCCAAACAGGTTCACAGTTCCACCCCGCCGGACCATCTGAACAGCCCACTGCCATGTTTGGGGAATTCCCACGGCTTCGATGACGGCATCAGCGCCGTGGCCGCCTTCAGTAAGCTGGCGGACGGCCTGGACTGGATTCGTCTGCTCGGATACGTCGAAGGCGGCCATGGCGCCCAGGCGCTCCGCAGACCGGATCTGGCTTTTTCTCTTGCCTAAGGCTACCACCCGGACTCCCTGGCCCGAGAGGATTCGAATGAACTTCAAGCCAATCGGTCCACAACCAATAACCACCGCGGTGTGGCCGGATTGAATTCCGGTCTCTTCGATCCCGCGTAGAATGCACGCCAGAGGCTCGACAAGTGCAGCGTCCTGAAACGAGACGTGAGGAGGGATTTCTAAGGTGTTCGCCCGGACGATGCGGCCGGGAATACGGATATATTCGGCGTAGGCGCCGTTGTTGAACAGGAGCGCCTCGCAGAGATTGGACTGTCCTTTTCGGCAAAAGACGCATTCATTGCAGGGAGCGGAATTTGCCGGAACTACCCATGTGCCGGGTCGCAGGCCATTCTCGACCTCGCTCCCGACAGCCTCAACCACGCCGGCGAGTTCATGGCCGAACACCGCGGGCGGGACGATCATGCGGGCGTGATAGCCCTGCCGCCAAACCTTCAGGTCCGTACCGCAGGTCAATGCCACCTTGACGCGGACAAGAACCTCATCTGCGCCAAGATTGGGGATGGGGATACGTTCAATTTTTAAATCTTCGCGGCCATAGAGAACCGCGGCACTCATATCACCGTCAAGATGTGTAT
>JAJYHU010000438.1 GCA_021784615.1 Acidobacteriota bacterium
TGGCAATATCCTCAACCTGTTTTTCAGTAACCGTTCCAACCTTGGTTTTGTTGGGTTCGCCCGATCCTTTCGCGATGCCTGCGGCGCGCTTCAAAAGCACGGAGGCGGGCGGCGTTTTGGTGATAAAGCTGAAAGTCCGGTCGTGATAGACCGTAAGGACGACGGGAATAATCAGCCCTTCCTGGTCCTTGGCCGAAGTCTTGGCGTTGAAGGCCTTGCAAAATTCCATGATGTTGACGCCATGCTGCCCTAGCGCCGGGCCGACGGGCGGAGCCGGGGTTGCTTTCCCGGCCGCGATCTGCAACTTCACCATTGCGTTTATTCTCTTTGCCATGGACTCTAAACCTTTTCAACTTGATAGAAATCTAATTCCACCGGCGTGGCGCGGCCGAAAATGGTCACCATCACCCGCAAGGTGGAACGATCGGTGTTGATTTCCTCCACCGAGCCGTTAAAGTCTTTGAACGGGCCGTCTGTAATCTTGATGTTCTCGCCCTTTTCAAACTCCAGCTTGGGCTTGGGATTTTCGGCCGCCACCTCGACTTTGTGCACGATGCGGTCCACTTCCTCAATGCTCAAGGGGCTGGGTTTGGGTCCTGAACCAACGAATCCTGTCACTCGGGGCGTTGAGCGCACCACATGCCAGGTTTCATCGTTCATTTCCATTTCAACCAGCACGTATCCGGGGTAAAAAAGCTTGGAGGTCACTACTTTCTTGCCCTGCCGCATCTCAATCACGTCTTCGGTCGGAACCATGATTTCGCCAAACTTTTCAGCTAGGCCTGCGGCATCAATCCTGCTCCGGAGGGATTCGGCGACTTTCTTCTCAAACCCCGAGTAGGTATGGATGATGTACCAATTTTTCTCCATATCAATGACTTCCATCGTGCTAGTGTACCGACTTTCCCCAGTTCAGGATGTAGGCAATGAGATGCTGAAAAGTCTCATCACAAAGCATGAAGTAAAATCCGAACAGGAAGGTGGTAATGATCACCATTACGGTCGTACCGTAGACCTCTTGCTTGCCGGGCCACGTGACTCGCCGCATTTCCGCGCGCACCGCGTCAATGTATCCCTTGACCTTGCTCCACATGTCTCTGTTGATCGTTAGTTCGCCAGCCATCGTATCGTTTCTCTTTGCTCCGCCCGTTGATTATCTGCTCAGCCGAATCCGTCAGCCTTCAACCTTCAGTGGCAGGGGCGGAGGGATTCGAACCCCCATGACCGGTTTTGGAGACCGGCAGATTAGCCGTTGATCTGACGCCCCTGCAAAAAGCAGTGGCAAGCGGCTGGCGATAAGTGAAAATCCGTTCCCGGCTTCGGCCAATTTTCCGCGGATCACTCGCCACTCTTCACTCGTCACTTTACTTCTTTATGCGCCGTATGGTGGCGGCAGGTCGGGCAAAAGCGCTTTCTCTCCACCCGGTCCGTATGCTTCTTCTTGTTCTTCGTTGTCGAGTAATTGCGGTTTTTACAGTCGCTACATTGTAACGTAATGATATCACGCATCCCCAACTCCTTGTACGATGGTTTCCATAAACGGTGTTCCCCCGACCGGAACATCCAACGTGAGAATGCAGTCCCATGGCACTAAGAGTTTGTGCTCACCGTCGTCCTTCCGGATGCTTACCCACAGTCCAGCTTCGTCTGTCTCCAGCGCGTAAAAATATGCGGCTCCGGAGGCTTGGGGGACGCCAGCCGCTTGCATGGCCATCAGCCCCGTTTCAGTCAAGAACGCCACAACAGGACGTTGCAGTTCCATGTCACCGTACTCCAAGCCTGACCAGGCATCCTTCCAATAGCTGCGACAACCGTTGCTCGGCGTTTTCCGATCCCAGATCGAAGAGGTCGTCCACTATACTTTCTGCCACGTGCAAGGGCAGCACGGTACCGTTTGTTCTAACCGCGATCTCGAACTTATGCGCCCAAGTGTCAAGAACTATGCTTTCGACGCTGGCTTTTGCCGCCTTCTCTGACAATTTCCCTTGAAGCATTCTCGCGAACTGTTCGGTCTTCGTAAGCAGTTTTTCGGCAGTTCGCCGCCCTGCCAACGTACTCCGCTGGTAGAGTTCCTCCGGGACGTGCAATTGCTCGGCCACTCTCTTCTGCTCCGGAGTGAGAGGTGGCAACGCCTCCTTCGGCGTGGCTTGGGCAGCGTCCCATTCGCTCAGGTCGCTACGCAGTCCGGTAACTGCGACCTTGATCATTGTTGCTTACATCCCTACTAACTCATGATTTCGGTGACGGTACCTGCGCCGACCGTATGGCCGCCCTCGCGAATGGCAAAGCGCAGTCCCTTCTCCATCGCGATCGGCGTAATCAGCTCGATTTCCATCGACACATTATCGCCCGGCATCACCATCTCCGTCCCCGCCGGCAGCGTCGCCACTCCCGTCACGTCCGTCGTCCGGAAATAAAACTGCGGACGGTATCCCGAAAAGAACGGCGTGTGCCGTCCCCCTTCTTCCTTCGTCAAAACGTACGCTTCCGCCTTGAACTTCGTGTGCGGCGTAATCGAGCCCGGCTTCGACAGCACCATCCCGCGCTCCACATCGTCCTTTTCCGTCCCGCGCAGCAGCACCCCGATGTTGTCGCCCGCCTGCCCTTCGTCCAAGAGCTTCTTGAACATCTCCACGCCCGTCACCACCCGCTTGAACGGCTCCGGCCGCAGCCCCACAATCTCAATCTCTTCCTGCACCTTTACCTTGCCGCGTTCCACCCGGCCCGTCACCACCGTCCCCCGCCCGGAAATCGAAAAAATGTCTTCCACCGGCATCAGAAACGGCTTGTCAATCTCCCGCGCCGGCAGCGGAATGTAGCTGTCGACCGCGTCCATCAGCTCCAGAATCGACTGCTCCCACTTCTCGTCCCCTTCCAGAGCCTTCAGCGCCGAGCCCCGCACCACCGGAATCTTGTCGCCCGGAAAGTTGTACTTCGACAGCAACTCCCGCACTTCCATCTCCACCAACTCCAGCAACTCCGGGTCTTCCACCGAGTCGCACTTGTTCAGATACACCACAATCGACGGCACGTTCACCTGCCGCGCCAGCAGCACGTGCTCCCGCGTCTGCGGCATCGGCCCGTCCGTCGCCGCCACCACCAGAATCGCCCCGTCCATCTGCGCCGCCCCCGTAATCATGTTCTTGATGTAGTCGGCGTGCCCCGGACAATCCACGTGCGCGTAGTGCCGGTTCTTCGTCTCGTACTCCACGTGCGCAATCGCAATCGTGATCCCCCGCGCCTTCTCTTCCGGCGCGTTGTCGATCGAGTCAAACGCCCGAAACTGAATCTTCGGGTTCCCCTTCGCCAGCACCTTCGTGATCGCCGCCGTCAGCGTCGTCTTCCCGTGATCGATGTGCCCGATCGTCCCTATGTTCATGTGCGGCTTCGATCGGTCAAATTTTTCCTTCGCCATGCCTCTATCGCCTCACTATTTGGAATTCGAGAACTTTAGCTCTGCCTGTGTTCCACTATTTCCCAACCACGCGCCCCTGCACACGGGCGACAACTTCTTCAGAAACGGACGCCGGGGCGGGCTCATAGCTGGAGAAGTGCATCGAGTACGAAGCTCTTCCCTGAGTGCGAGAGCGAAGGTCCGTTGCGTAACCAAACATCTCCGCAAGGGGCACCGTGGTCCGAATAATTTGCGTTGAGCCGCGCTTTTCCATGCTCTCGATCCGTCCGCGCCGCGCGCTGAGATCCCCCAGCACATCGCCCATGTATTCCTCTGGAACCACAACCTCAACCCTCATCACCGGCTCCAAAAGAATGGGGCGGGCCTTCCTTGCAGCTTCCTTGAACCCCATGGAACCCGCAATCTTGAATGCCATTTCGGAAGAATCCACTTCATGGTACGACCCTTCGGTCAGCGCGACTCGAATCCCCGTCAACTCGTAGCCCGCCAGGACTCCGCCCTCCATAGCCTCACGGATTCCACCGTAGACCGCTGGGATGTATTCGCGGGGGATCGAGCCACCCACAATCTCGTCGACGAACAGCAACTGGAGATCGGGATCAAATTTGTTTGTTGATTTCTTCTTGGTAATATCGGCGATGGCAGGGAGGTCCGGATGAGGCATAGGCTCCACATGGAGGAAAACGTGGCCGTATTGTCCTCGCCCCCCGGTTTGCCGGATGTATTTACCCTCCGCGTCCGCGCTCGAACCAATCGTCTCCCGATAGGCCACCTGAGGACGGCCGACGGTGGCACCCACCTTAAACTCCCGCATCATGCGATCAACCAGAATCTCAAGATGCAACTCGCCCATGCCGGAAATCAGCGTTTCACCAGTATCCGGGTCCGTATGAACGTGGAAAGTAGGATCCTCCTGAGTCAGCTTTTCAAGCGCCCCAGCAAGCCTCTCCTGGTCAGCCTTGGTCTTGGGCTCAATTGCAACCGATATCACCGGCGCAGGAAACTCCATGGCCTCAAAAGCCACGGGATTTGATTCCGTGCAGACCGTGTCGCCAGTCGAAACGCTCCGCAGGCCTACCGCAGCCGCAATGTCGCCGGCAAAAACCTCACTGATCTCCTCACGCTTATTGGCGTGCATCTTCAGCAGGCGCCCGATGCGCTCCCGCCGGTCCCGCCGGGGGTTATAAACCGTGTCCCCGCTTTTAAGAGACCCGGAATAAACCCTCATAAAGGCAAGCTGCCCCACGAAGGGGTCACTCATAATCTTAAAGACCAGCGCGGAAAACGGCTCGCTATCGTCGGCGCGCCTCACCACTTTCTGCTCTTCATTTCCCGGATTCACACCTTCAATAGGCGGGATATCGATCGGAGAAGGAAGATAAGCCACTACGGCGTCAAGCAAGGACTGGACCCCCTTATTCTTGAATGCCGAACCGCAGAGCACCGGCATCGCCTTCAAACCGATCGTAGCGCGTCGAATGCTGGCCTGAAGCTCTTCCACGGAAATCGTGTCCCCGTGAACATACTTTTCAAGAATACTGTCGTCAACTTCTCCCAAAGCCTCAATCATTTTCTCGCGTTGCTGACGGACAGTTTCCACAAGGCTCTGAGGGATTTCTTCAAGATCATATTTAGCGCCCAGGGTCTCTTCTTTCCAGACCAGCGCCCTTTCGCCGACAAGATCAACAACTCCCTGGAAATTATCTTCGGAACCTATCGGCCATTGAATGGGGATGGGATTGGCATGAACCTTCGATCGCAGCTGATCAATGCAGGCTTCGTAATCGGCTCCTACGCGGTCCATCTTGTTCACAAAAACCATGCGCGGCACCCGATACTTGTCAGCCTGTCGCCACACCGCCTCGGTTTGCGGCTCGACACCTTCCACCGCTCCCAAAACAGCAATCGCCCCATCCAGAACCCGCAGCGACCTTTCGACTTCAACCGTAAAATCAACGTGGCCCGGCGTATCGATAATGTTGACGCGGTAGTCATTCCAAAAACATGTTGTAGCAGCCGAAGTGATCGTTATGCCCCGCTCCTGCTCCTGTTCCATCCAGTCCATGACGGCCGTGCCTTCGTGCACCTCTCCCATCTTGTGCGTGATCCCCGTATAGAACAGGATCCGCTCCGTCGTCGTGGTCTTACCGGCGTCAATGTGGGCCATGATGCCGATA
>JAJYHU010000112.1 GCA_021784615.1 Acidobacteriota bacterium
CCGTTAACGAAGCATGCCGAAGGGTGGACGAGCAACTGGCCAGCCAAATGGGCAGTCTGGCCGGCGGATTGAATTTGCCCGGTCTCAACGTCACTTAGTCCCTCCTGCGCGATAACATAGGACTTCCCATACATGAAGGAATACACGGCCCCGCTGGCCCGCCTGATCGATGAGCTCAAGCACCTGCCGGGGATCGGCCAGAAATCCGCCCAGCGGATTGCTTTTTATCTGGAACGCGCGCCCCGGGACGACGTTCAGCGGCTGGCCGAAGCTCTTCTCGACGCCAAGGACAAGATTCGGCTTTGCAGCCTCTGCAACAACCTGACGGAACTCGATCCCTGCGAATATTGTTCCGACCCGCGGCGAGATCCGGAAGTCATCTGCGTGGTCGAGACTCCCTACAACGTGGTCTCGGTAGAAAAGTCGCGAGAGTTCCGAGGACACTATCACGTCCTGCATGGCGCGCTCTCGCCGCTGCAAGGGATAGGGCCCGAACAACTCAAACTCCGCAATCTGATCGAGCGGCTGAACGGCGGCACGGTTCGCGAGCTGATTGTTGCCACCAGCCCGACTGTGGAAGGTGAAGCGACGGCAGTCTATCTGGCGAAGCTGGTCAAGCCCCTGGGCGTGAAAGTGAGCCGGATCGCCATGGGCATTCCCGTTGGGTCAGACCTTGAATTTGCGGATGAAGTCACTATGCTCCGCGCCCTCGAAGGCCGCCGGGAGATGTAATGGCCGACAACCCATCGGCGCAAAGAGACCCTACTCGGTTCAAATCCTAACTTCCTGAACGAAACCGTTCTGAAGTGACTTAAGCGGCGGCGCTCAAAATTCGAGCGTCAGTTAGCGGCAAAACGCAATGCAGGGTTTTTATTGCAGCTCTTCCATAACCTCGTCGAGGGCTTTTTTCGGCGGACGAACAGAGGACTCGGGAAGAGTCGCCAGCGGCTCATCGGCAACATTCAGCATGTCGATAAAGTTCGGGCGCTCGGTATCCAGGTAAAACAAGCCCGTTACAATTTCGCCCTTGTCGTGGGACTCCGTCAGCACTCGCAACGCCTCCGTCTTGTTGGTGGGATCATAATCCACATTAAGCTTCTTCAAAAGCATTCGCGAGCCGTCGTGGAGCGTGATTTCGCTGGTGGTGCCGGGATCGTAGTCCACCGCAATATCTTCAAAATACGGGATAAAGCTGACATCCCCGAGCGGCGCATCGTGGTCTCTCACGTAACTGTAACTCTTGGTCGAGCCTTCGTGGTCGTTGAAGGTCACGCACGGGGAAATGACATCCAGCATAACCGTTCCACAATGGCTGAGCGCGCCTTTCAGCAGGGCCGATAGTTGCCTCTTATCGCCCGAGAACGAGCGCCCCACATACGTAGCGCCCAGCATAATCGCCAGTGCACAGGTGTCAATGGGCGGAAGGTCATTGACCACTCCGTTTTTGAGCTTTGAGCCAAGGTCAGCCGTGGCTGAAAACTGCCCCTTCGTCAGCCCGTAACAGCCGTTGTCCTCGATGATATAAATCAACGGAAGATTCCGCCGCATCAGGTGAACAAACTGTCCGATGCCAATCGAGGCTGTATCGCCATCACCGCTGACCCCAATGGCGATAAGGGTCCGGTTGGCAAGCATGGCCCCAGTAGCAATCGAGGGCAAGCGCCCGTGAACAGAGTTGAACCCGTGCGAGCTTCCCAAAAAGTAGGCAGGGCTCTTCGATGAACAACCGATCCCCGAGAGTTTGGCCACCCGGTAAGGCTCGATTCCCATTTCGTAGCAGGCTTCGATGATGCGCTCCGAAATCGCGTTGTGCCCGCAGCCCGCGCAAAGCGTGCTTCGCCCTCCTTTATAATCGGAAGGTTCAAGCCCAATGCGGTTCACTTTTCGGGGCGGTGCGGAAGCAGGGGTACTTGCCATTTTATTTCTTGGCCTCCTGAGAAACAATTTCATCGGTTACGGTCCGCGCGTCAATCGGAATCCCTTTGTAGTGTCGGATACTCCGGAGCTTCGTGACGTCGTCGGCGCTGACTTCCATTCGCAGTAAGCTGAACATTTGGGCGTCCCGGTTCTGTTCCACCACATAAATACGCCGATGGCCCCGGATAAAATCGAAGACCTGCTGCGAAAAAGGAAAGGCTCGGATACGGCAGTAACTGACCTTGAGATCATGCTCCTGCTTGAGCTGGTCAATAGACTCGGTGATCGCCCAGTGAGTGGTCCCGTAGGCGATCACGCCAATCTCAGAGCCGTCAGCTTCCTCAATAATGGGCGCAGGTACCCGCCGGCTGGCCGTTTGGAATTTCCGGCTCAGCCGATCCATGTTATTCACATAGTCTTCCGGTCGCTCGCTATAAACGGCCTGCTCATTGTGGCCGCTGCCGCGTGCAAAGTAGGCGGCCTTGGGATGATCGGTTCCGGGCAGTGTGCGATACCCAATCCCGTCGCCATCCACATCACGGTAACGTCCAAAGTCACCCAAACGCTCCAGGTCGGCGGCGGTCAGCACCTTGCCGCGATTCATGGGTTTTTCAGGATAGGGAAAGGGATCGGACATCCAATTGTTCATGCCGAGATCTAGGTCGCTCATCACAAAGACGGGCGTCTGGAATTCCTCGGCCAAGTCGAACGCCTCAATGGCCATCGTGAAGCATTCTTCCACGGAGCAAGGAATCAACATCGGGTGTTTCGTATCGCCATGGGAGAGGAAGGCGTTCTTCAGGATGTCGCCCTGAGCGGTGCGCGTTGGAAGCCCCGTTGAAGGGCCCATGCGCTGAACATCAAAAATTACGGCAGGAACTTCCGTATAGTAGCCGAGGCCCACAAATTCCGACATGAGCGAAATCCCCGGACCCGAAGTGGCCGTCATGGACCGGGCGCCAGCCCAACCCGCCCCAATCGCCATGCCGATCGCAGCCAGTTCATCCTCCGCCTGCACAATGGCAAACGTCGCCCTGCCAGTCTCCGGGTCAATCCGGAAACGCTTCATATATTCCGCCAGCGACTCGGCCAGGGAAGAAGAAGGTGTAATGGGGTACCACGTGCACACCGTTACCCCCGCAAACAGAGCGCCCAGCGCGGCGGCAGAGTTGCCGTCGATAATGATCTTCCCGCGCGTCCGGTCCATCCGATCGAGATAGAAGCGGCCCCGCTTGGAAAGATTCTTCTCCGTATACTCGTAGCCCGCCTGCGCCGCATTGAAGTTCAGCTCCACGGCGCTGGGCTTTTTCCTGAAATGCCTTTCGAGCGCCCTGAGAACCTCTTCCATCGGAATGCCCAGCAGCTTCGCAAGCACGCCGTCGTAAACCATGTTCCGCGCGAGCTTCCGCAACTTGGCGTTGGGACAAATCGGTGCAACCAAATTTTCAAAAGGCACCGGATAGAAAATCAGATCATCCCGGAGCTGCTGGAGATCGAGCTTTTCATCGTAAACAACGCTCGCTCCGGAATCCAGCGTCGTCACGTCTTCCACGGCGGTTTCCGGGTTCATCGCAACGAGAAAATCAATCTCTTTGCGCCGGGCGACGTAACCCTGCTTGGAGGCGCGGATTGTAAACCACGTCGGCAGACCGGCAATGTTTGAGGGAAACAGGTTCTTGCCTGAGACCGGAATTCCCATCTGGAAAATCGACCTTAACAGCACCATGTTTGCGGACTGACTGCCCGAACCGTTGACCGTGGCGACTTGAATGCTAAGATCGTTGACAACCTTTTCCCCGTGCCGGGGAGTATGAATTTCTTTTAGAGCTACATCCGTTGTTCCCATAGAAGTCCTCAAAGCGAATTACCGCCTGTGATGATACCTCCTGCCCGACTCCTTTTCCATGGCTTTAGTGGGGACCTTTTTGACGGCGCTACTTCCTTAAGCGTGTTTCAGGGGTCTGGGAACAGAAGGTAAGAACTCTTGGCGGAATGCCCGCCAAGCTTTCGCTCGGCGTTCCCCACTGGACACCTGCATGGACCATCGAACACATTATAGCAGAATTGGTGTTCTCGGGAACCACAACGCCAGTCGAAAATCATCACGGAGAAGTCTCGACAACTCCGAGGTTGCCGGGACCGCTCGATCCGCTTGCGAACCAGAAATCACGCGATGCTGATTCGGATTCTCCCGGCCGTAAATCTCCTAACAAGAACCGCAAATCCCCGGAGTGTTCTCCCACTTCTTGCTGAAAAGTCCGGCTCGGCAGGGCTCCGGCTGATCTCCGAATTATGTTAGGATCAATGATGCTGGAACGGGTTGGGAAGGCTCAAGGCCTGAGGCTCAACTATGGAAAACAAGAAAGGCTACAAGGTATTCAAGTTCGAGAGCGATGTTCGCTGGACTCAAGCCCGAGAGTGCACGATCTCCGCACCCGGCAAACCGGAACTGGCCGTCTCCAGCCCGCCGGAATTCAAAGGCACACCCGGACTCTGGTCCCCCGAAGACTTGTTCGTCGCGTCGGTCAACGTGTGTACCTTGATGACGTTTCTCGCCTATTCTCACCACAAGAATCTGCTTCTAGTCGGCTATGAGTGTTCCGTCGAAGGCGCCCTGGAATATTCCAATGGGAAATACCGCTTTACGGAAATCACGCTGCACCCGCGTTTGACTCTGAAAACCCAGGAAGATGCCGAGCGCGCCCGCGAGATCCTGCTGGACGCCCAGAACAACTGCCTGATCAGCAATTCGATCTTAGCCCAAGTCAAAATTGTCCCTGACTTCCAAGTCGCCTCTTCCGCAACCTGAAGGCATCCCGCGGCTTTTTGCAAACCGTCGAGCACGGCTAGGGGATGCCGCCGCAGGAGAGTTCCAAATTGTTGCGGCTTAGACTTCGGCCGTTTCAGCCAAGGAAAGCGTGACAGGCTCAGCAGGGCGCGCTTGGGACTCGGATATCGGTTCAACCTTCCTGAAAGAAAGCAGATTCACCGGCCAATTCCCGAGGATATCCCACGCAGTGCTGCAGGGCTCCTGGTCTGGGTCTCCAGATCGTCATTAGGCCTGTTTCTGAAGCCCTGGATTTCGCCCGCCCTTGGCAAACCGTAAGGAACGGTGGCTTGCCGTCCGGCCGGCAAGGTCCAGAAGCAGCCGCGAAAGCCGCTGCGAGTCGTGACGCGCAACGCCGTCATCAGTGAGAAGCAAAGGAGCGCAAACCGGAGACGGTCCCAAGGCACGGATCTTCTCAAGGTCAAGAGTGACCGGCTCAGCGCGATCGGCAGCGTATCGCTTGCGCATGGCCGGAGGGAACGCGCGATTGTTTAAGACCGCAAAATCAAAGAGGTTTTGGCCGACATGTTGCACGATGGCGTCCAGATGCTCGGCAACCGTGTAACCCCGCGTCTCACCCGGTTGGGTCATTAAATTGCCGATGTAAATTTTCGTCGCCTTTGAACGCGCAATATGCTTTGGGATACTGGAAACAAGCAGATTGGGCAGCAGGGACGTATATAGCGATCCCGGGCCAAGAGTAATCAAGTCGGCTTGCTCAATCGCTTTAAGAGTCTCAGGCATCGGGCGGCAACGCGCCGGGATAATGGAGAGCCTGCGGATCGGAACCGTCGTTTTATGAATGCGGGACTCGCCTTCAACGCGCCGGCCGTCTGACA